>JAZGFF010000059.1:0-3603 GCA_036479095.1 Rhizobiaceae bacterium
TTTCCAAACGGACATCAACCCGCAAGCGCGGTTTGGGCGAGGTATATTCATGGATCATGCAACCGGTGTCGTAATCGGTGCCACAGCAATTCTTGGTGATGACGTCTCTATTCTACAAGGTGTAACCTTGGGTGGGACTGGCAAAGAAGAGGGTGATCGGCACCCTAAGGTTAAGAATGGTGTGTTGATTGGCGCAGGGGCAAAGGTGCTCGGCAATATCGAGATTGGTGCTTGCTCACGTGTCGCTGCTGGTGCATTGGTGTTGAAGCCTGTACCGCCAAAAACCACTGTTGCTGGCGTTCCTGCGCGAGTCGTGGGAGTTGCCGGTTGCGCACAGCCTTCTAGAACAATGGATCAAATTTTAGCCCAGGATTCAAATGAAAATAGCTAGGGAATATGTATCCTTAGCTTGCCAATCACACTCTTGAAGGCGTAATTACTATGTTGTGTCTTTAGATAACTGGAATATTTTGCGGAACTCCCATGCTCAAACAATCAGAAATAGACAACCTCACTACCTATCTTTGTAAGCTCTTCAATTGTGCAGAAATGGTTGTGTTGCAACATCCAGAAGAAGATAATCAGGCATTGGTCGCAAAGGGGCAGGAATTTTTTGCGCGGCTTGAGCGCGATGATGATGAGGGTGAACTGTCCTATAATTTTTCCAAAGACATACCAGATCGCCCTCACGATGAGCTAAACGCCTATGTGAAAGTTATTTTTAACACGACAAGCGTTGAAGTAAGAAAGCGGCCAAACAAATCCGATTCTGCAGAAATTTATAAGGGCGATGAATTCCTTGGTGTGCTTTATGATGACGATGGTAATTCCGAGGGGATGCAAATTTTTAATATGGCAATTTTGGATATCGATCTCGATGATTTGAATGGGGATGAATAATCCGTATGCCTATTCGATGAGTAAATAGGAGAGCTTTATGCCCCTTTTTGAACTTGATGGCGTTGCCCCTGATCTTGCGGGCCATTCTTCGCCCAATGAAAATTGTTGGGTAGCACCGTGTGCAACACTGATTGGAAAAGTTGTCTTACGTGAAGATTCTAGCATTTGGTTCGGCGCTGTATTACGCGGTGATAATGAAGAAATTGTTGTGGGCTTAGGTTCTAATGTACAAGAGCTAAGCTGCTTGCACACGGATATGGGGTTTCCTCTGACTATCGGCGCCAATTGCACTATCGGTCACAGGGCATTGGTTCATGGCTGCACGATTGGCGATAATTGTTTGATCGGTATGGGGGCAACAATTATGAACGGCGCCGTTATTGGTAAAAACTGCTTGATCGGTGCGGGCGCACTGGTTTCTGAAGGAAAACAAATTCCCGAAGGTTCGCTTGTTTTGGGCGCGCCCGGCAAAGTTGTTAGAGCCCTAGATGAAAACGGCATCAATTTTCTCAAAACCGCAGCACAACACTATGTGCGAACTGCCGAGCGCTTCCGCAAAGGACTCAAATTACTCTAGGAATAAAAAGCGAGGCCGATCCGCTGGAGAGCGAACCGGCCTCTTAATGATCTGGTCTCGGGGGGACGGGGAAGTGGGACGCGACCAGATCAATTGGTGTCCACGGATAGACCCGTCGATGGGTTTAATATTTTGATACTTTGGCTCGGTTGTCGCTAATGCTTGTCCATCTACCTGTATGTTTCATCGATTGACGTTTTACATATTTGTAGGGCGTTGAAGTCCATTTTTTCACCTTGGTTTCGAGGTTATCCAGAATGAAATCTCCCCGATCGGTACGAACCGTTAACACCGCATGGCCATCGCCATTGGGTTGAATTGCAACGGTCATTAAAAGGCTTGATTCAGGCCATCCAAGTTGCAAGAGCATATATCGCTTGAGCAATGCATAATCTTCACAATCGCCATAGGATTTTGGGTAAGTCCAATGCTCTTCAACACCGTAAAAGTCCAGGTCCGTAATGGGTTCAATCGTTCTATTCGCATGGCTGTTTATTTTGACAATATCTGCCCATCTTTTTTTCGTAAGTTTTGGTGCAGGCACGCGCTTGCTTTTTACCTTACATTCCTGGGGGAACTGTTGGCAGAAATAGGCATGCCCGATTGGTTGTGAGGTGTTGCCACCCAATTTCATATGGTTACTTGCAGCTTCAGCGACTGTCCCGGTCGCTCCAGCGATTACCATGGTCATTGCCATGATTATTTTTTTTATTGTGATCATTGTTTTTGTCTCCCGTCCACAAACAGAAGATGCCACAGAGGCTTTTACGCGCGATGAGAATTACCAGTCAGTTTTGACGCGAATTTTACGGGAACGATTCAACACCTGTTTACCATTCGCAACCAAGAAGCTGTTGGTGGCGAGATCCTAGCTGTTAGCAGCAAGCCGTCTTGAAGCGCTCAATCGGGATAGAGTTGGGGCTGGGAAAAAAGCAAGGGAAGGGTATGGGGAAAGAAAGCCATGCCAAGAGAAAGGTCGTGAATGGCGATGTGCTCAAAGCTAAGCTTGTTGTTATATTTTCTCTATCAATTCAAGTGGGGCAGGTTTTGAAAACTCAATTGCAACACCTTCTGCAAAATGGCGTACCACCTGACCTTGCATCCCCGATAAGGTAATTTGACTTCCGATAGCTGGTTTTACCTCAGTCTTTACCGCCGCACCAGATAAAGAAATATCAATAATTTCAATTGGATAGGCGCGACCGTCTGTAAGCTTGATTTCAGAATTGATGTTGCGAGGAGTTATGCGCTCGTGGCGGCGATGATCTTCTAATCCAAACTCATTGTGGGCTTTAAGCCATTCTATTCGTGCAGAAAGTTTTTCTCTCTTGCGCGCAGTGCCGCTAATTGTCATGGCAAACCCACTGTCAAACAGGTTCACCACTTTGCCATCTAAGCGCCCGATATGGTCTAAATACATGATGACATGCTCACCAATTACAGGCTTGTGAGCTGCGACAACCGCGACTTCCCCGGGAGAAATACTTGTTGCTTGGCAAGGTATTTCCAACGTGTTTTCCAACAATGCGCGGCCAAAAATAGCAACTTCTAACCGCTCATAGGCTCGACGATCTGTATCTTGATTGGAGGCTAGAACAGCGTTCAAGGTAAATTTCCTGTAAATTACGGGTCAATTGAATGTAGCTTGAGATGTAATATACAGTCGACATGGTTAAAGAAGTGTCATCTCACTGGCCCAATCTCAGAAAATTATTATTTTTGTAACTATGCCTTACGTTTGCCGCCATCGATAACTGTCAGGTGCGCAACCTTTCTGTTGGGTTTAAACTTCCCCATGATCTCATCACGGGTAAGAAACTGATCAGCTGCAGTGCTCATCGGGGGAGTTGATGCTCCAAAATGCAGCTTTGGAAATGACAACGTATTCACAGAGCCTTGTTCTTCACTCTTATTGATCTCGTTTCTTATCCAAGGATGGAGTACGCGCACGCTACGGATTGTTTGGGATACGAGGGGTTTGGTGCCCAACCAAGCAGGGGCTTCACAAGCAACTGTAATTCCTAGAACCCGTTGACCTGTGCGCCCATTATGGGAGAGGGGCATCAGTAAAGTTTCAAGATTAAGCCGCTGCCTGTCTTCATTGAATGCCGTCGAGCAGAGGAGGG
>JAZGFF010000060.1:0-6093 GCA_036479095.1 Rhizobiaceae bacterium
TACCGCGCTGATGGTGAAATGATGAAGGAAGACGAAGCTCCAATTATCAACAGTGATGCAGAATTTCCCGATGAATTGTTTGAAGGAAAAAATCTTAAAACCAAAAGGCAAATCAATATTAATGAAGCCGCGAATGAAAAATGGAAAGAACGTTATTTAACAACATTCCCAAACCTCTTAACTGGATTAAAGATCTGCCATTACCAGCATAGCGCTGCTGGCCGTGATCTTATTGAACAAATATTGACTGCTTTAGGAGGGGAGGTTTTCGCTTTCGCCCGCTCTGATGAATTTATTCCAATCGACACTGAGGCCGTGTCTCAATTGGACAAAGATCAGGCTATAAAGTGGAGTAACAAATATAGCTTTCAATTAATAATTTCCACCGATGGCGATGGTGACCGCCCCCTACTGGCTGATGAGAATGGAAACTATTTCCGGGGTGACACTTTAGGGGCGCTAGCGGCGCTGTATTTGAAAGCAGATGTGATCGCAACGCCCGTATCATCAACAACAGCCATAGAAAAATCCAACCTGTTCACCAAAGTTCATCGAACCAAAATTGGCTCTCCCCATGTTATTGCCGCAATGAAGGATGCGTCGATAAATCCAAATTTGAATGTTGTCGGCTTTGAACCCAATGGGGGATTTCTAACGGCAAGCACAATTCAATCGCCAATGAACGGAAAACCAATTTCTCCCTTGCCCACCCGCGATGCCCTGTTACCCATTTTGGCCACCATCGCCTTGGCAAAAGAGCGTGGTTTGTTGCTCTCAGAATTAGGTACGCTCTTGCCCAACCGCACCACTGCAAGTGATCGTCTTGCAGACACCCCAAAGGAAATTTCGCTTTCGATGATAAGCCAGTTTCGGGAAAACACTTCACGAGCAGCCATTCTGTCACCACAAAACGTTGCACCTACAAAAATTGATGAAACCGATGGCCTTCGCATGACTTTTCCAAATGGAGATATTGTGCACCTACGTCCCTCTGGAAATGCGCCCGAACTAAGATTTTATGCAGAAAGTACCAGTGAAGATGCAGCCGCAAAATTGCAAAACCATGTGAGGGCCGTTCTTCTCAAGATGTGCTAAAATGCGTGAGCCGAAGTAACATTTACCGGAAAGCTTCATCAGCCATTGTGCGCAATTCCTCAAATATTGTAGGCCCCGAAGCAACGACACGCCCACCCTCTTTCATCATCACATTGGCGCTTTGTTCTTCTACACAACCACCAGCTTCCGTAATTAATAGTTGTCCCGCCAAACAATCCCAAGGGTTCATGTGCGGCTCGGCATACCCGATCAAACGCCCCGCAGCGACATAAGATAGCATCAACCCACCTGAAGCATTCCGATAAAACAAGCCGCCTCGATCGATGAGCAATTCAAGAAACGATTTAATTTGCTTACTAGCACTTCGCCCATTCATCCCGACACCCAAATTGCCGACATCCAAACCACTGGTGTTTGAAATTTTCATAGGGGTCTCATTCAAATAGGCTCCACTCCCCTTAGCAGCCCAAAACAATTCATCATGGGTAGGCTCGAAAATTGCAGCAATTTTTGTTTGATCTTCATGCACACAAGCTAAAATAACGCACCACGCCGGAATGCTATTCACGAAATTTGCAGTACCATCGATCGGATCAATCACCCAAGTGTACCCAGATTTACTAGCGACATTGCCGTGCTCTTCTCCAACGATCCCATCATCGGGGAACGCAAGGGCAAGCCGATCACGTATGAAGGTCTCAACCTCCAAGTCAGCATTAGAGACGATGTCCTGAACGCCTTTGGATTCAATGATAAGATCACCAATTGAGCGAAAATAAACCAAGGCCATTTCCCCGGCTTCACGGGCAAGCGCCTTCGCAAGTTCAAGGCGGTTTTGAATTTCTGGAACACTCATGACATCAGTCCTTCATCCGTATTTCATAGCAAAGCAATGATCTTTTCGCATCAAAGCCAATTTTAGGAGTGCTGTCGATCTTTGGTTTTTCTTTTGCTCAACTAACTGTGAAACATCAAAACAGCAGAATAATAAATTGACAAGTCCACTGGTTTCAACGTTATAAAATACAGGGAAAATTATTGACCAACCGGTAAAGGAAAAAAACTATGAACAAATTCAGCAAAATGCTACTCGCAACCGCAGCGGTTCTGGCAGCCTCAGCATCCTACGCAAATGCCGCAAAACTCACACTATATTGCAGTGCCCAAGAAGATTGGTGCCAATTGATGGCTCGCGGCTTTGAAGAAGCTTCCGGCATCAAGGTCAATATGACCCGTAAAAGCTCCGGTGAAACCTTTGCCCAAATCAAAGCGGAATCTTCAAACCCAAAAGGCGATATCTGGTGGGGTGGAACAGGTGATCCACATCTGCAAGCTGCTGAAGAAGATCTTTCGGCACCCTATGTTTCATCCATGCGTGGTGGTTTGAACTCTTGGGCAATCGCGCAGGGCAAATCAGCTAACGATAAAACAATCGGCATTTATTCTGGTGCATTGGGCTATGGCTACAATGCAGACCTTTTGAAAAAAGCAGGCCTTGCCGAACCTAAATGCTGGAAAGATTTGCTCAAGCCAGAATATAAAGGCCACGTGCAAATGGCGAACCCAAATTCATCTGGTACAGCCTACACAACCCTTGCAACAATCGTGCAATTGTTTGGTGAAGAAGGCGGCTTTGAATTCATGAAGGGCCTCCATAAAAATATCAATCAGTACACTAAATCTGGCTCTGCTCCGATTAAAGCTGCTGCCCGTGGTGAGAATACAATCGGCATCGTGTTCATGCACGATGCAGTGAAACAGGCGGTATCAGGCTTCCCAATCAAGGTGGTTGCGCCTTGCGAAGGCACTGGATACGAAATTGGTTCGATGTCGATCATTAAAGGCGCACGCAACGCAGAAAGCGCCAGACGCTTTTACGACTGGGCGCTTACCGCGCACGTTCAAACCCGCGCGCTCGAAGTAAAGGCATTCCAGGTAATGTCCAACAAATTCGCCCACAGCTCACCTTCCGCCCCAGACTTGGCGACCATAAAATTGATCGATTACGACTTCAAGAAATATGGCTCCAGTGCCGAACGTAAACGCTTGTTAAAAAAATGGGATGAAGAAGTCTCAGTCCTTCCTCAGTAAGTTTCCGTTGCACTAAACGGTGACATTAAAACACCAAACAACAACTGCTAACCCGACCCTGATTTTTTGGATCATCGTCGGGTTGGTGGGCTTCTTTATCCTCCCCTGGTATGGGGTTGAGGAAAGCGTTTTTACATTCTCATGGCTGTTTGAAGGTTGGCCCTTCAACACTGATGTAGCCCCCGCATTTTTCCATGGCGTGGCAGGCGAAAAGCTTTGGCTCATGCCGCTCATCTTATTTTTACTGGGACCATTGCTGGCGCTCACACGGCCAAGGTCCGATCCAGCCC
The DNA here is from genome assembly GCA_036479095.1 of Rhizobiaceae bacterium. Lineage (GTDB taxonomy): Bacteria > Pseudomonadota > Alphaproteobacteria > Rhizobiales > Rhizobiaceae > Pseudahrensia. Next base: position 3,438 of record JAZGFF010000060.1, read on the forward strand.
ACGCCAAAATTCTCATCATTTGTGGCGCTCTCGGCTTCGGTTATCTTCTCTTGCAGGGGTTCTCCATCGGCATTCGGGGTTGGAATTTTGAATGGATGTCAAACACCTTTGGCGCCTTGCAAGAAAAGCAATACGGAATGGGAACAGGCGCCATGCTGGTAGCCAGCTCGTTCCTGTTTATTCTCACCCAGGGCATCGCTGCACGCGGTGCGGTCAACGGAGATATATTTGTTGTTGGTGCCATTGGATTTGTCATTACAATTGTAGCTGCTTTTGTATTTTATCCTATTCTTAATATGCTCTCCTCCGCTTTCATCAGCGAAGAAAGTGGTTATTCATTCAATATATTTTTTGAAAAACTCACCTCTGATAGATTATGGGGTTTTGGTTGCTTTGCCGGCGCTAAATGTGGTGCAGCTTGGAACTCACTTGCGCTGGCAATTATTGTCGGGTTTTCGACAACCGCATTAGGTTTAGCCTTCGCCCTTGTTGTTACCCGTACTGGCTTTCGCCACAAACAAGCCCTTCGCGCCCTCACGGTTCTTCCGATCATCACGCCCCCCTTCGTTATTGGCCTTGCCATAATTTTACTCTTCGGTCTTTCGGGTAATGTCACCCGTTTTGTTGCCGATTTGATTGGCATTCAGCCCACCCGTTGGGTCTATGGCATGCCCGGGATTCTGATCGCACAAATTTTGGCTTTTACCCCAATCGCATTCCTTGTTCTTATTGGTGTGGTTGAAGGTGTCAGCCCTTCTATGGAAGAAGCTGCTCAAACCCTTCGCGCCAGCAAATGGCACACGTTCCGCACAGTATCCTTGCCCCTCATGCGCCCTGGCCTTGCCAATGCCTTTCTGCTTGGTTTCATCGAAAGCATGGCCGATTTTGGCAACCCGCTGGTTCTCGGTGGTAATTTCGATGTGCTTTCTACCGAGATATTCTTTGCCATTGTTGGCGCGCAATATGACCAGGGTCGTGCTGCCGTGCTGGCTCTTGTTCTCTTGGGTTTTACCCTTGCCGCTTTTTGGGCCCAACGGTTTTGGTTGGGTAAGAAAAGCTACACCACCATGACCGGCAAAGGCGATTCAGGTGTTCACCCCCACCTGCCCAACGCCCTCGCCTACCCTATGTTTGCAATCGCAGGTATTTGGACATTCTTCACGATAACGATTTACACGATGATTGTTTATGGCTCTTTTGTTGAACTTTGGGGAGTGCGCAATACCCTCACATTTAAACACTATTTGACTGCCTTTTCGATGAAATTCACTGAAGAGGGCGTGCGTTGGACAGGCTCTGCTTGGGATTCATTTTGGACGACTTTACAAATTGCAGCCATCTCAGCCCCCCTCACGGCTGCCGTTGGTTTAGTTACCGCCTATCTGCTCACCCGCCAAAATTTTGCAGGCAAAGATGCCTTTGAATTTGGCACGATGCTTTCTTTTGCAATCCCCGGGACCGTGATCGGCGTGAGTTATATTCTGGCCTTTAATGTGCCGCCAATTGAGATCACAGGAACTGGCATCATTCTTGTGGTGAGTTTCATCTTCCGCAACATGCCAGTTGGGGTTCGTGCCGGGATCGCCTCGATGTCGCAGCTTGATAAAAGCTTAGATGAATCTTCCTTAACGCTTGGCGCTAATTCGTGGCAAACTTTCCTCCACGTTATTTTGCCGCTGTTAAAACCCGCCATCCTTGCAGCCCTTGTTTATTCATTCGTGCGTGCCATGACGGCTATTTCCGCAGTTATATTTCTAGTAAGCGCCGAGTATAATATGGCCACCAGCTACATTATTGGCCGTGTGGAGAATAACGATTATGGCCTCGCCATTGCCTATTCCACCTCTTTGATTGTTGTTATGTTATTAGCCGTTGGTCTGCTTCAACTTCTTGTTGGAAAAACCAATGTTGGTCGGCGAAGCAATCACAATCCAGATAAAACACAAACTAGCCCCTAAAGGCCCACCATGTTGAGTACAAATAATAAAGCCGCTTCCGTCTCGTTTGAAGGCATGACCAAAATTTACGGCACCGATATACGTGCCGTTGATAATGTCGATTTAAACATTGCAGCGGGAACCCTGGTTACCTTGCTTGGGCCCTCTGGCTGCGGCAAGACTACAACCTTACGAATGATCGCGGGGCTGGAAATGCCGACGAGTGGTATTGTGCGGATTGGTGACCAAGATGTCACCAACCTTCCCGCCACCGATCGCGATGTTTCCATGGTCTTCCAGTCCTATGCTCTCTTTCCCCATATGAGTGTCTTGGAAAATGTCTCCTACGGATTAAAATTTTCAGGCTTTGGAAAAGTAGAAACTAAAGAACGCGCCCATGCTGGTCTCGAATTAGTCGGCCTTAAGGGCTATGGAGATCGTTTACCCAGTGAATTATCAGGCGGCCAACAGCAAAGGGTTGCCGTCGCGCGTGCCCTAGTTCTCGAACCGCAAGTCCTTTTGTTTGATGAGCCCCTATCCAACCTTGACGCAAAATTAAGACGCCAAGTGCGTGAAGAAATCCGCGAAATTCAACAAAACCTTGGCCTAACCGTTGTGTATGTCACCCATGACCAAGAAGAAGCCTTAGCTGTGTCTGATCGTATCATTGTAATGAACAATGCGGTAATCGCCCAGGATGGAACACCGCGTGAGCTTTA
>JAZGFF010000061.1:0-13726 GCA_036479095.1 Rhizobiaceae bacterium
ATACATAGCCAAGCAAAGCTGAGCGCCGTCGCAAGACAGCTCAACGAGCGACCTCGAAAAACGCTGGGATATAAAACTCCCGCTGAGCGTTTTAATGAATGTGTTGCATCGATCCATTGAGACCGCCACTCTAAGCGGTCATTCAGTAAACATCAACTGATGATGCTAGAGAGAATAGCCCCACCTCCCATCCAAACCAAGTCCATTCTCAATTTACCGCACTCAACCTCACGTAAAACCTTGACTCTTGCCCTCACTCGGCGCATATCCCGCTTATCAGACAAGGATTTTGTCAAAGAGCAACCGACCGGCCCTCAAAACTTGAGCCACCGGAGGTCACCACCCGTCAGCGATATTCGCCCACGGGTGCGATTTTGGTTTGTACTTTGGTAATTTGAATTGTCATCACGAGAAACACCAACGAAAGGGCCATCTCTGTTATATGTAGTTCAGGAACGCTAGGCAGCAAAGCGCTGCCCGGCGATAATTCGCCGCACCCGTGTAGGCTCGGTGCATCGCACCGAAAACGCCGTGAACGAAAACAGAGACTGAGAAACATATGTTTGAATCCCTTTCCGATAGACTAGGTGGCATATTTGATGGGCTTACCCGCCGTGGTGCGCTTTCTGAAAAAGACGTCAACACTGCGCTGCGCGAAGTCCGCCGTGCCCTCATCGAGGCCGATGTTGCCCTTGAGGTTGTGCGTGGATTTGTCGAAGCGGTGCGCGAAAAAGCCGTAGGCGCTCAGGTCGTTAAATCTGTGACGCCGGGCCAAATGGTTGTCAAAATCGTCCACGACGAACTTGTCACCATGTTGGGCACTGAGGACGAGCATATCGATCTCAATGCGCCTGCGCCTGTTGCCATTATGATGGTGGGTTTGCAGGGTTCTGGTAAGACCACAACGTCTGGTAAAATTGCCCTACGGATGCGCACCAAAGACCGTAAAAAGGTCTTGATGGCGTCCCTCGATACCCGCCGCCCCGCTGCCCAAGAACAGTTGCGCCAATTGGGTGAGCAGACTGAAACTGACACCCTACCAATCGTTGAAGGCCAAGACCCGGTTCAAATCGCCAAACGCGCTATTCAAGCTGCGAAACTTGGCGGTTACGATGTGGTTATTTTGGATACTGCTGGCCGCACCTCGATTGATGAAAATCTCATGGTTGAAATGGCGGACATTAAAACCGCCGCTAACCCCCACGAAATTCTATTGGTCGCCGATTCTCTAACAGGCCAAGACGCCGTTATTCTCGCCAAAAACTTCGATGAGCGCGTTGGCATTACCGGCCTCGTGCTGACCCGTATTGATGGCGATGGCCGTGGTGGCGCTGCCCTTTCTATGCGTGCCGTTACAGGCAAGCCGATCAAGCTTCTTGGTACGGGCGAGAAAATGGATGCGCTGGAGGATTTTTATCCCAAGCGTATTGCCGATCGTATTTTGGGCATGGGCGACATTGTTACCCTCGTTGAAAAAGCTTCCGAGAGTATTGACGCCGAGCAAGCCCAAGCGATGGCCGCGAAAATGCAAAAGGGTTTGTTCGATATGGACGACCTTTCGCAACAACTCGGCCAAATGTCGAAAATGGGTGGCATGGGCTCCATCATGAAAATGATGCCCGGCATTGGCAAAATGGCCAAGCAAATTGAAGCCGCAGGCATTGATGACAGCGTTTTCAAAAAACAACAGGCAATCATTTCCTCAATGACTCGCAAGGAACGCAAGGCGCCAAAACTATTGAATGCCAGCCGTAAAAAGCGCGTTGCATCTGGTTCTGGTTCTTCCGTTCAAGAAATCAACCAACTGCTCAAAATGCACCGCCAAATGGCCGACATGATGAAAGCCATGTCCGGTAAAAAAGGCAAGGGCATGATGGGTAAAATGATGGGCGCCATGGGTATGGGTGGCATGCCCGGTGGTGCAGGTGGAGCTGGCGATATGGAAGCGATGGCCGACCAAATGCGCGGTATGGGGGGGCCAGGCGGTCAAGTTGATCCCAAAGCCTTAGAAGATATGGCACGCCAAATGGGCGGTAGTGGTGGCGCACCAAAACTTCCAGGTTTAGGTGGCCCTAAATTGCCCGGCCTTGGCGGCAATCCGTTTGGGAAGAAGAAATAATGACTTCTCCTCAAACGCCCCAAGAACAATTATTGGCCATGCGCGCCTCAATCGATAATTTTGATGCGGTATTAATTCACACCTTGGCCGAGCGGTTTCGCAAAACCAAAGAAGTCGGTGCTTTGAAAGCAGAGCATAATTTTCCACCTTCAGACCCAACCCGTGAAAAAGAACAAATCGAACGCCTACGCCGTTTGGCAGAACGTTCAGACCTGGATCCAGATTTTGCTGAAAAATTCCTCGAATTCATTATTCGCGAAGTTATTCAACATCATAAAGAAGCAGCAGGCGATAAATCATGATCACCTGTACGTTGCGCTACGTAATCGACCCCAAACAAGTCTTAGCCTTTGAAAATTACGGCAAGGTTTGGATTTCGCTGGTAAACCGTATGGGGGGCATCCACCACGGATACTTCCTTCCCCATGAAGGCGCCAACAACATCGCCTTTGCTCTTTTCTCTTTCCCAAGCCTTGCGGAGTACGAAACATATCGCTCCCGCATAGCCGAAGATTCCGACTGCCAAAAAGTTATGAAGCTGGCAGCCGAAACCAACTGCATCCTCTCCTATGAGCGCAGCTTTACACGACCGGTTCTTGAAGGATCTCTCGAACCGATAACTTAAATTAATCGAACAAACCTCCCAGTAAGGAAAATGAACTATGGCTACTAAAATTCGTCTGGCCCGTGGCGGCTCTAAAAAACGTCCCTATTACCGTATTGTTATTGCTGATGTGCGCGCACCCCGCGATGGTCGCTTCATCGAAAAAGTGGGCACATACAACCCGCTTCTTTCCAAAGAAAGCGGCGAGCGCGTTACAATGGACAAAGAACGCGTTCAGCACTGGCTCGACCAAGGTGCACAACCAACAGACCGCGTTCTTCGCTTCCTCGATGCTGAAGGCATGATGAAACGCGAAGCTCGCAATAACCCAAACAAAGCAAAGCCAGGTGCGAAAGCACAAGAGCGCGTTGAAGAAAAAGCACAAAAAGTAGAAGATGCAAAAACTGCTGCAATTGAGGCGGAAGAAGCTGCCAAGACTGCTAAAGCAGAAGCTGCAGAAGCTGAAAAAGTTGCAGCCGAAGAAGCAAAAGAAGCCGCCGCTGCAGCTGCTGCTGCTCCTGCTGAAGAAGCTCCTGCCGAGGAAGAAAAAACCGAAGACGCACCCACAGAAGAAGTTGCGAGCGAAACAACTCCATTCGTTGACGCAATTGTATTGCTTGATGGTGTTGGCGACAAAACAACCGAAGCACTTGCTGCTGAAGGGGTAACCAAGCTCACACAAATTCTAGAAATGTCTGACGAAGACCTAGCCGCTTTGAGTGAAAAAGTTGGCGCTGGCGATCAATGGCAGTCCAAAGAATGGAAAGTGCAAGCACAAGAAATGAAAGACGGCAAACCACCACGCGCTAAGGTTGATCAAGACCTTGCTGCCAAAATGGCTTCTGAAGCATAAGCTTTACACTACCAACGTAAATATCTCGCGTTCCAGCGAGCAAACCGCGAGCCGTGGCAAATTGCCCCGGCTCGCGCAGCGCAGGCTGAAAGCCGACAGCGTGAACACATAAACCTGAGCGCAAACAATGAAACTTACGAACCCCATCCTGATGGCTCAAATCGGTGCCCCCCACGGCATCAAGGGCGAAGTGCGGGTTAAATCATTTACAGGTGACCCATTAGCTTTGGGAGACTACGGTTCACTTTACGATAAGGACGGTCGCAAGTTCAAAATAATGAGGCTGCGGCCTGCAAACACGGTTATCGTGGTAAAATTCAAGGGCATTAATTTCCGTGACGAGGCGCAAGCCCTAAACGGAACCGAGCTTTTTATCGATCGCTCAATGTTGCCCAACGATGAAGATGAGGGCGAATTTTATGTCGCGGATTTGATCGGATGCGATGTTTTGGTTGAATCAGGCGAACAAATTGGAACAATTGTAGCCGCGCCAGATTTTGGTGCTGGATGTCTTCTCGAAATTGCACCCCTATTGGAAGCTGGCGGCTTCGGCTCAGACATCTGGTATCTCAAATTTACCCCAGCCAATGTTCCGAAGGTTGATCTCGAAAAACATGCCATCACCATCACCCTGCCCCGTGAGGTGAGCGAGCGGGACGAAGAGAGCTAACCTCTATTTTGGCGCCATACGAATCGCACCATCAAGGCGAATACACTCGCCATTCAACATCTCATTCCCACACATATGTTCCACCAATGCAGCATATTCGTCAGGCCTTCCCAAGCGCGATGGAAATGGCACAGATACAGAAAGTGCCTTCACCGCTTCTTCTGGCAAGGCTTCAAACAGGGGTGTTTGAAACAAACCCGGTAGAATTGTGCAAACACGCACCCCTTCCCGCGCTAAATCACGCGCGATCGGCAAGGTGAGGCTTTTAATACCACCCTTGGAAGCTGCATAGGCCGCTTGGCCAATTTGACCATCCTCCGCAGCAACAGATGCTGTGTTGACGATGAGCCCGCGCTCTCCGTCTTCTGTCATTGGGTCCAAATCCACCATCCCCGCCGCCGCATAGGCGATGCAGTTGAAGGAGCCGTTCAGATTGATGGAAATGGTTTTCGCAAATGTTGCCAAATCATGCATCCGCACCGCCTTGGTTTCGCGGTCGCGCGAAACGGTTTTTATAGCTGGCGCAATGCCCGCGCAGTTGACCAATATCCGTTCAACCCCCTGGGCGGCTCGCGCTTTTTCAAATCCCGCTTCGACACTTTCAGGATCAGAAACATCAACCTTGCAGAACACTCCGCCAATTCCAGCAGCAACAGAATTACCCCGCTCTTCGTTCAAGTCAAAAAGTGCAACTTTTACACCATGAGATGCCAACCGCCGTGCTGTTGCCTCACCAAGACCAGAGGCGCCGCCAGTTATAATCGCTGAAATTTTATCGCTGAGTATCATTGTACATTGTCCGTCATTTATATCACTTCCCTATTGGTAAAACTCTGACGGCTTGCAGGCAAGCCATAGAATACCCATATAAAGAATAAGGAGAGAATTATGGATAAGAGCGAACAAGACAAAATATTGCTGCCGATCCCTTCAGATAAAATCGAAGCGCGGGACAAGAAAGTGCGCCTTGAGTTCTGGCCAAAGTTCAAAAAATTTGCTGCCCAACTCCCTCTCGCCGAAGATTTTGCTGCCGCTTATTATTGCGCCACCGATAAATCGACACCCCTTAAGGTGCGCGGAACGCTATTGGCAGCACTAGCCTATTTCATTATGCCAATAGACTTGGTACCAGATATTTTAGCACTGGTTGGCTTTACCGATGATATTGCTGTCCTCACCGCTGCGTTAGCGTTGGTGCAAAACCACGTCACCGATGAGCATCACGAAAAGGCCCGCGCCGCTATTCGTTCAAATATAGATTCCTAACTTTCGCTTACCCGCAAAAGCACCTTACCTTTCACATTTCGGGCCGCAATTTTTTCAAGTGCACTTGCCCCTTCTTCGATCGGAAAGATTGAATCCACATGCGGCTTTAAGGTGCCATCCTGTAACCAGCCCAAAAGCTCATCGATGTTCTGACGGTTGCCCTTAGGGTCGCGCATCGTGAATGTGCCCCAAAACACACCGCGCAAATCAGCACCTTTCAACAACGCTAAATTCAGCGGTATTTTTGGAATTGGCCCCGAAGCAAAACCGATGACCAAGAACCGGCCACTCCAAGCAATTGAGCGAAATGCACTTTCAGAAAAGTCGCCGCCAACGGGGTCATAAATCACATCGACTCCCTTCCCATTAGTGAGCTCCTTAAGACGCCCTTTCAAATCTTCTGTAGAATAGTTGATGCCATCATCTGCTCCACACTCTTTTGCAAAGGAAAGTTTGTCATCACTGGATGCACAGGCGATTACCCGTGCTCCCATAATTTTTCCAAGTTCCACTGCCGCTTGTCCAACTCCACCAGATGCTCCAAGCACGGCTAGGGTTTCACCCTCCTTCAATTCACCTCGATCCTTTAGCCCGTGATAAGAAGTGCCGTAGGTGATCATAATGCAAGCCGCATCTTCATCACTCACCCCATCTGGAATATGGGACAAAACAATTTCGGGAGCGACAATGAATTCTCGCGCAGTCCCGCTTTGTACATACCCACAAACCCTATCTCCTACTTTAAAGGTAGAAACCCCATCACCCAAAGCTTCCACCACCCCAGACATTTCAGCACCGATTGAAAAAGGCCTTGGTGGTTTAATCTGGTACTTATCCTCAATCATCAAACAATCAAAAAAGTTCAATGCAGCAACCGTCACACGGACAAGAACCTCGCCCTTTTTCGCATTCGGTTTATCTATTTCCTCCATCACGAGTGACGAGGGGGGACCAATTTGTTTTGATAAAAGTGCTTTCATTCTGGTTTTCCAATTATCCTTTGTCAGGTATAATTACCTTCAAGATTGAAATAATGATTTCCACCGTACAGCTATTCTAATAAAACTGTAAATTAACGTAATCTTTTCTCCAAAATTCATATTTCGAGAAATCCTATTGTTTGTATCTAAAGCGACGAAAACAGATGATTGAGAAACTCCTCGTAGTCTTCTCAAAGGTTTGCCCCATGACTTTTTCCATCAAAACACTTGTCGCAATAACTACCATTTCCCTCTCATGTGTTGTTACCTCTTCAATGGCGGCACAGCCTTTGGTTTCAAGCCAGTGGCTTAAGTCTCACCTTAACGACGATAATATCTTAATCCTTGATATAAGAAGCCGCCTAGGGGGTGGATCACAAAAGGTTTTTGAACATGCCCATATTCCCGGCGCCATCTATAGCAATTACCTAACTGCTGGCTGGCGCGTTAGAAATGCTCAGGGCACACCCAATATGCTTCCTGATGTTGCTCGTCTTGAGGCTCTTCTTAGTGGGGTTGGGATTGAAGAAGAGGATCATGTGATTATCATACCGGCTGGGAAAAAAGCCGTTGATATGGGCTCTGCCACCCGTGTCTATTGGACACTTAAAGTTTCTGGCCACGCCAATGTCTCCATCTTGAATGGGGGGTTTGAAAATTGGCTTGCTGATAAAAACAACCCAATTGAAACCGGGAAAACCGAAGCTGATCCAAGCATTTATACTGTTAACTTACGCCCTGAAATTCTAGCCACAAAGAACGATGTGAGAACCGCAATCAATGATAATATTACCCTGATAGACAACAGGCCTCATGACCAATTTATGGGGGTCAACAGACATCCTGCTTCTAAACGAAATGGTACCATACCCGGCTCTAAAAATATCCCCGAAAGTTGGCTAACTCAAAATGGTGGTGGTGTATTTAGGACAAAAGAATCCTTAGTCGGAATTTATGCCACTAAAGGATTAACTACCCAAGACTCAGAAATCAGTTTTTGCAACACGGGTCATTGGGCTAGTCTTGGCTGGTTTGTAAGCCATGAAATCCTCGGGAATAAGAATTCAAAATTATATGACGGATCTATGGTTGAGTGGACTGCGGACGCAGAAATTCCAACAAAACAACACCTTCTAATCAACTAAAAGCTACAATTTGTTGGAGGCAATTGAAACGGGCAGCTCTTCGTCGTATCCTGTTTCTATGAAAACACGTGGTTATTTTGGCATTGGTGCCGAGGGCATTTCAAAGCCGATGAATTTTGGCAATCTGGCGCGTACTGCCTATGGCTTTGGCGCGTCTTTTGTTTTTACACTCACTGCTGGTCGACAAATCAGCACCCCCGACAGCGATACGCCAAAAAGCCGAGACCACATGCCTTGGTATGATTTTGATAGCGCTGATACCATGGTACTTCCCAACGGTTGTCGTTTGGTGGGTATTGAATTAACCGATGATGCGATTGAGCTGCCAAGTTTTCGTCATCCAACGAGCGCCGCCTATATACTTGGGCCTGAAAATGGCTCCCTCTCCCCAAAAGTCATCGAGAAATGTGAATTCATCATCAAAATCCCAACCCAGTTTTGTCTCAATGTTGCAACAGCTGGTGCAATAATAATGTACGATCGGGTACAATCAATGGGACACTTTACAGAGCGTCCAGTCAGGGCGGGTGGCCCGCCGTTAGGGTTGCCCGAACCACGACCAGAGCATGTTTATGGGCGCCCTACCTATTCTGCAGGCAAGTGGCAAAAAGGTAAAAAAGGCCGAAATCGACTTTCAATTGTTGGCAATCGATACGAGCCAACATCTAAAGAAGACAAAAATTAGGATCCATTTCCCCATTCCTGCCAAATTTTAAGGTAAGAAATCATTGTGATCACGCTATATTTCTATAACTGGTAAAATCTTATCGAATATTTACCATAAATGTTTAGGGTTTTGTAACGCCATTAACGGCATTGTTAAATTAATCATGGGGCAGATCAGTGCCTAACCAATTTTAAGTACAGTCCGGTGGGAAAAATCATGGTAAAGACTACACTTCAAAAACTAGCCCTAGCAGGCATTCTCGGTGCATTGCCATTAACTATGGCAATTGCGCAAACACCCAAACCGATCAAGCAACATAAAGCTTGGGGTGCCTATTCGTATAAAGATTCACGCGCAGGGAAAATTTGCTACATTCTTTCCATTCCAACCGTGAAAGAACCCAGTGATCGTAACCATGGCGATGTATTTTTTCTGGTCAGCCAAAAACCCGATGGTTCTAAAAACTTTGAACCGCAAATTGAGGTCGGCTATCCTTTAAAAGCCAATGCCGCCGTAACAGTTACCATCGACGGTAAATCATTTAAAATGTTTGCAAAGGGTAACAACGCCTGGGTTGAAGATATCAGTCTTGAACCAACGCTCATCAAAGCGATGCAGGCCGGTAGAAGCATGAAGGTTGCCGGTCAGTCCACCCGTGGAACCCAGACCAGTTATACCTATTCATTGTCTGGTGTAACCGCCGCCCTCAACGAAGCTGCTAAATGTAAATAAGCAGATCGCTTGCAGGAGTTGCTAAGGAAGCCCATATAGATCGAACCACGGTTCTATATGGCTACTCTTATGTCTATCTCTATTGATCTTACCAATGATAAAGTTCGCGCTGATCTTTCTGCGCGAGCTAAATTGATTCAAGATGATAATAAACCCAACTTAATTGGCCTTGATAAACCTGAGCTCATAGACGCTCTAATAAAAATTGGTGTTTCGCAAAAACAAGCACGCATGCGTAGTTCGCAAATTTGGCAATGGATCTACTGGTACGGCCATGATAATTTTTCCGCCATGTCGAATATTGGTAAGGAGCTGCGCAGCAAGCTTGAGCAACATTTCACCCTTGCCCGTCCAGAACTTGTAGAAGAACAAATATCTGAAGATGGTACTCGCAAATGGCTCTTTCGTTTTCCACCTCGTGGTGCTGGAAAACCGGTAGAAGTTGAAACCGTTTATATCCCTGAATCAGATCGTGGAACCCTTTGTATCTCTTCTCAGGTCGGTTGCACCTTAACTTGCACCTTTTGTCATACAGGCACACAAAAGCTTGTCCGTAATCTAACAGCTGAAGAGATTCTCATGCAGCTAATTGTCGCTCGTGATCGTTTGGGAGATTTTCCAGACAAAATAGCCCAGGGGGATGGTTTCGTTCCAGCGGGAAATCGCAAAGTAACAAATATTGTAATGATGGGGATGGGTGAACCACTCTACAATTTTGAAAATGTTAAAAAAGCACTCCTCATTGCTTCCCATAATGAAGGCCTGTGCCTTTCCAAGCGTCGTATCACACTTTCCACCTCAGGTGTGGTTTCAGGTATCATCCGCACTGGTGATGAAATCGGCTGCATGTTAGCAATTTCCCTGCACGCCACCAATAATGAGCTGCGAGATGTATTGGTGCCAATCAACAAAAAACATCCCATTGCAGAATTATTAGATGCCTGCCGTAACTACCCAGGGGTTTCCAATGCAAAGCGCATTACCTTTGAGTACGTCATGTTAAAGGGCATCAATGATTCACTTGCCGATGCCAAAGAATTGGTGCGGTTGCTAAAAGGCATCCCCGCAAAAATCAACCTCATCCCCTTCAACCCTTGGCCAGGGTCAAATTATGAGTGTTCAGAATGGGAGCAAATTGAGCGGTTTGCAGATTTCGTCAACGCCAACGGTTACGCATCCCCCATTCGCACCCCGCGTGGACGTGATATTTTTGCGGCCTGCGGCCAGTTGAAATCTGAATCAGAACGGATGCGAATCAAAGATCGCCAAGCCATGGAGGCAATGCATGCCATGGTTTCTGGTCACGGCGATTAGGAGGTGTTTTGATGACTAGGTTCTTCCTTGCCCTTTTACGGATTACAGCTCTTGCGTTATCTTTTGCGCTTTCCAGCCTATCGGCTGCCGCATTTATAACATTTGTTCTCTTTCTAGGTTCCGACGCGGGATGGCTCCAAACGGACCCATTTGTCACCATCGGAGCCTTCACATTCATGATCGCAATGTGGTTTTCTATTGCGCAGTATGCATTCTATCCAGCAATTGCGGCATTCTTTGTGCTTGAATTTGCCCGCCTCAACTCTCTCATCAGTAATCTCTTGGCTGGAGGGTTTTGTGCTTTAGCTACACTTTTGTTGATGCCAGAATTCCTCACAGAAGAAGCGTTACCCTATCCTAGCAAGAACGTATGGGCCGCACTTCTAGCTGCTGGATTTATTGCAGGATTCACCCATTGGGTACTTGCCGGGCACCGATCTGGGCGTTGGCTCGGCCCACAAAATCAAGAACCTATTGGCTCAACTCACTCTGACGCTCACTAATGACATCGTTAGTAGATTTCCATAAAAATGAGAACGATTGAAAACTCTCTTCAGTCAACTCATCCGTATCCAGAGCACGGACGCCAGTCTCCAGTATTTGCCTTAATTCAATACGCATTTCTTTCAATTCTGAAAGCTTTTTAGTTTTTTGCGCACGGCTGGAAATATCCAGCAAGGTCACGTTATAAACATCACCACGGTTTTTAGCTCGTGCTTGAAGATTCCGTCGCAGCGCCAGCAAGGCTGAGCCAACCATGGCAAAAATAGTGATAACAAACGCCATCGATTCTGAATTTTCCTGCAAGAAGCTTGGCTTATCCCGATCATAAAACTGCGCAGCCCCTGGGTGAATGGTAAGGCTTGCGCCATTTGCTGATTGTGGATTGGTAATCGCAGAGGAAAGGGACATTCTGATCAACAAATCTAACCGATTTTCAAAAATTATTTTAACCAGTTCGTGAATCGCAGCTTCTTCCACGTTAACACCAGCAACCAATAAACGCTGAACGCTTGGTGTCACAATATCCCGCGCCGGTAATGGTCCATCACCCTCAAACGCACCCTTCAAAATTACCTTGGCTTGAAGATAGGGACGTTTCAAAGCCATTGCTGCTGCTTGATCAATTGAAATAAATTTTATTCCTATCCCGCGCAATCGAGCTTCTTCCATTAAATTCAACAACAAGAACGGGTCGCGTAAAGAATTCACCAAAAATATTGCATCAGTCTGACCAGATAAAAACATCTCCACCCCTTTGCTCCTCGGCGTAGAAATGGAACGGAAACTTTCTGGCGGTATCCGGTAATGATCAATGACTGACCAAAATGATTTACTCCCCGAGCTACCATCTTCAGGCAGGGCTACGCGCCGACTTACTAAATCTTGCACTCTATAAATCTTACTCTTATCACGGGCTATCAACATGAAGTAATCAGGAAATAAATCGGTGACTAAGTTCACACTTGTATAGGCGGGGGTGTTTGATTGCACCGTCGCCAAATCGACTTGGTCTTTATTGATCATCGAAATGTTATCGGAGGAATTACGACTTACGCGAACTTCAAGCCTCAAAGTATCGCTATGGCGGATAGCAACTTCAGATATTTCTCTCATCAATGTATAGGAGTCGCTACCGATTGGCCCAGCCGCCACCGACAGCGTAATCATTTTTTTAGAATCCTGATAGGTGCGCCAACCGCCTATTGCAGCGACCAATAAGATCAATCCAAAAACTGAAAACCAGATTTTCCGCATAATTTCACCCCCTTACCCAGTAACAAAAGGATTATTGCGAATCAACGGCAGCTAAACAAGGCTTATTTCTAGAAACGCTTATTAGCGATTTAATTTTTTCTTCCGGGCAGCAAGGGTTTTTAAGCGCAAAGCATTTAATTGAATAAAGCCATGGGCATCTTGCTGATCGTAGGCGCCGGCATCATCTTCAAAAGTAACTAGCTCCTCAGAATACAATGAAGCTTCACTCGATCGTCCAGTTACCATAATATTACCCTTATAAAGTTTGAGTTTAACCTCGCCCTCCACATGCGCCTGGCTTAAATCGATGGCCGCTTGAAGCATCTCTCTTTCAGGGGAGAACCAAAAACCATTATAAATGATTTCCGCATACCGTGGCATCAATTCATCCTTCAAATGAGCCGCCCCGCGATCAAGGGTGATTGATTCCATCGCCCGGTGAGCCGTAAGCAGTATGGCGCCTCCGGGAGTCTCATATACCCCGCGCGATTTCATTCCAACGAACCGGTTTTCAACCAAATCGAGACGGCCTATGCCATTTTCATACCCGAGGCTGTTTAGTTTTGTGAATAGCTCGGCGCTACTCATTCGTTTTCCATCAATTGAAACAGCGTCACCTTTTTCAAATCCAATGGTTATATCAATCGCCTTGTCTGGCGCTGATTGTGGATCGATGGTTCGCATATAAACATACTCTGGAGCCTCAACGGCAGGATCTTCTAAAACCTTTCCCTCAGAAGAGGAGTGCAGCAAATTTGCATCAACTGAAAAGGGTGCTTCCCCCTGTTTATCCGTTGACACCTGAATTTGGTTGGCTTCAGCAAATTCGATCAAATCGGTTCTTGAAGTAAAATCCCACTCCCGCCAAGGCGCAATGACCCGAATATCAGGATCAAGGGCATAGGCTGCTAGTTCAAATCGTACCTGGTCATTACCTTTTCCTGTTGCGCCATGGGCGATAGCATCAGCGCCTGTTTCATGGGCAATCTCAATCAACCGTTTTGATATCAATGGGCGCGCAATTGAAGTTCCAAGTAAATACACCCCTTCATAAACGGCATTTGCACGGAACATTGGGAAGACAAAATCTGAAATAAATTCTTCTCGAACGTCCTCAATATAAATCTCTTTAATGCCGAGATTTTCTGCTTTGCGCTTAGCTTCAATCAGCTCAGCCCCTCCGCCTATTTCGCTTTGCCCAAGATCGGCGGTAAAGGTCACCACTTCAGCATTATATTCTGTTTGCAACCACTTCAATATAATTGAGGTATCAAGACCGCCAGAATAAGCCAGCACTACTTTTTTCACATCGGATTTATTGATCTTTGCCATTGTTTTTTAAACTCTAATATTAGATTTGTTTTGACTGAATTTTTCATCGGTGTCTTTTGACGCGCACTTTAATCAGATACGTCCCACACACAAGACGAAGAACCGATCATTCGATATTATTTATTATTATTTTGCCTGGTTTGAATAGTTTGATTTGAAAATTCATGCCACCGAACGATCCATTTTTGCACAAAAACAGATTGTAAAATCACGGCTGATATGAAAATTGCAAACAAAGCAACCATACCCCCAAGAACAACATCCGATAAAAAGTGCCCCCCATAAA
>JAZGFF010000062.1:0-2847 GCA_036479095.1 Rhizobiaceae bacterium
ACATGGTTCATGTGATTAGCGCCGCATAGGCTAAATTGTCTTTTAGCAACTCGTTTGGCGTTCCTATTTGTGACAGCCGTTGGCGTTCAAAAACCATCACCTGATCAAATTCGCTTGCGTGGCGTGGCGTTGTTAAAACCCATAAAAGGCCAAATGGTTCGTGGCCATTTTCACCTCGCGCCCTTTTTAAAACCTTTTTGATTATTCTTTCTTGGCCGCGTGAATCGAGTGAGTTTAATCCACGGTTGATTATAACCAAATCGCTTTTTTTCAGCAGAGCACGAGCAACAATTATTCGTTGCCTATAGCTTTCTGAAAGGCGCTTACCACCTGTACCAATATCAAAATTTAACCCCACTTGGAACACTTCGTCCTCAAGGCCTTTTTCAATAAGAAGGTCACGAATAACTTCTCTTATCTGGTCAGAGGCGTTGGAATAACCATGGGCAATCCGGCCAAATAGGATGTTGTCTTGTATAGAGTTTAGCGGATTGTAGGTGGCTAAGTCATAGACGCTTATTTGCCCTTGCATATTTTCCGGCAGTTCATCGTGGAACATTTTTCGCGCTTCCAAGATGCGCGTTTGTAGCGAGGCATCCAATAGGCGCAGTCGATTACGCCGTTCCACATATCCAAAGGGCAATTGCAAGATCAATTGCATGTCTTGATCATTAACACCATCGAACCCATGCTCTTTGGCCCGCGCCAGAATCGGCGGGTAGGCTTCTAATTGTTCCGGTGTCATGAAGTTTAATTGTTCGAAGAAAGGGTTGTCCGGAGACAAATCAGCAAACAGCTCGATAGCAGTCTCCGCCAGTTCAACACCCATACCAAACATATCTCGATCAAGCCCAGTATTCGCAAGCACAGCCCGTAGGTGATCATTTTCAACAAGATGATCCGCGGTGAATTCATCACTTTCAGCCGCTGTGCCAAACAGGAGGTTCTCAGCGATTGTCGCGTGCTCGTTATATTTTCCCCGATCCCAAACCTCGATAAGTTCAGCGAGGGAGCCCTCTGTTTGTTCCCTTAACGTCATGCGGACATCAATGAGTTTTTCGCAAAGTTCTTTGCAGGTTTTCGGGTCAAGCATCTGCCGCATAGCCAAATCGTAAACCGTCTCATCCATCTCAACCAGCTCCAAAACATCTCGCAGTTTTGGATAAACTTCTTCGGGGCCTGAAAGTCCCATGGCACGATAATCTACCCAGTCAGCATTGTAATCGAGCAATGTATTACCAGAGGCTTTTGCCTCTGAACTGGCTTTTGGATGCGGTTTCTCAGTTGAATTTTCAGGCACGAATGGTGCTAAAGGTGCGTGTTTATTGACGTATAGCAATGTATTAAACAAGGATGTTTGGGGTAGATAGGATTCACTCCCCGCATAGGCGATCCGTCGTCCTCGTACTGATTGTGGAAATTCGATTATCGGCTCACCATTAAGCATCACCCTCCCTGAGGCCGCACTGGTTAATCCAGCAATTGTGTTCGCCATAGCGCCAGCACCGGAGCCAAGCGGGCCAATCGCGGCGGTGATGCCATTGATGGGCAGAGTAAAATCAGCGTCCTCCAAGAGCACAGAGCCCGTATCGTCAACGATATTCAAATTGCTGACTTCGATAGCCCCAGATATTGGCGGAACAGGGTCGCTAAACGGGGCCTGCATCCTCGAATCCGTCATGTCTTTGACGTTAAACTGCTCAACAATTTGGGCGTACTTAATATTGATATCAACCCGTTTTTGATCCCACATAATCAAACCATTGATGGGGGAGGGCAGGTCTTTGTAGGCGTTGATAACACCAAGCAGTTGCCCCACATTCAGCGAGCCACGAATGGCAAAATATCC
The DNA here is from genome assembly GCA_036479095.1 of Rhizobiaceae bacterium. GTDB lineage: Bacteria > Pseudomonadota > Alphaproteobacteria > Rhizobiales > Rhizobiaceae > Pseudahrensia. The sequence continues at coordinate 1,850 of JAZGFF010000062.1, forward strand.
ACCGACTACGTAGAACAAAAATGGCGTGAGTTGTGCCAAAAAGTTATTCAGAAATTTGATGAAAAACTTACGTTGGTAAAGCTCGTAGCGAATAAAGAATATCTTACCAAGGCGGCTAGAAAGTTCAGACCGCTCATAATTTGAGGTATCGTTCACATGAACTGCCGTAATACCTTCAACAATTTCGCCGATACGACCAGAGAGCAAACGCGCAGTAAGCTGGCGCATGCGGCCCAATTCTAAAACGCGGCGGCGCAGGTAAGGAATGAGCGTGATTTGCACCGCAATAATGGAGACCGCAATCATTCCAAGCCAAAAGCTCTGGCTGAGAATAAAGATAAAAGCCACAAGCGCTTGCCCACCTAAATAGACGGGTTGTACAAAGGCATCGCCGATGAATTCCCCAAAAGGCTCCACTTCGTCCTTCACCATAGAGGCGACTTCGGAACCTTTAACCCGCTTAAAATGAGAAATCGGAAAGCGTAAAACACGATCAACCAGCTGATACCGCATCCGCCGCAGCATCCGCTCTCCCAAACGACCCTTGTAAGTGTTGATGTAAAATTTGAACAAACCGTTGATACAAACAAGCGCCAAGAAGGAGCATGAAAGGGCAATCAGATAGGGCCAACGCTCAAGCTCAAACCCGTTAAAAAGCTGAATTGAACCGCCTAGAAATTCTGGCAATGGCAGTGAAATGTCGAAAAACGTCTTTGTCCCGCCGACAGTTTCAAAACCCACCCCTTGTATGGGTTGGTTGATAATCCGAACGGGTAAATCCAGCACCATGAAATAGGTCGGCATCGAGGCTAGGATGACGAACAATATCCATATTTGCTCGGAACGGGTGTGCCGCCAGACGTACCGCAAAAGGTTTTTGTCTAACGGTCGGTTTTGAGCCTCGAATGGGTCTGCTTCCGTCAACTAAAATCCCCTAACTGCACAACCCCGCATTGGCCTCTTGAAAGAGCATAAAACATGAGCGCAGTTTAACAAGT
>JAZGFF010000063.1:0-6666 GCA_036479095.1 Rhizobiaceae bacterium
TATGCTCTATACAACCAACCGAGATGTACCAGGCATTATCGGTAAGTTGGGCGGGTTGTTTGCGAGTGCAGATGTTAATATTGCAAACTTTTACCTTGGCCGCGACAAGGAAGGTGGGGATGCGATCGCACTGGTGGAGCTTGATGAGCCGGTGACAAAAGAATTTCTTAAAGTTCTTGAGAACACGCCAGAAATTGCTTCGGCTAAAAAATTGGAATTTACTCTTTAAGCTGGTTTTCGTTGGGCGAGCATTATGCCGCTCATCACCAGTATAAACGCAATCGCGTGATACCAGTGCAGCTGTTCTCCCAAAAGGAGGACAGCGAGCAGGGCTGCAAACACGGGTACAAGGTTGATAAACAGACCCGCGATATTTGCTCCCAAGAATTCGTTTCCTTTGATGAATAGAGCTTGAGCAAGCAATGACGGAAACAGCCCAGTATATAATATAACAAAGTAGGCTTGGCTGGTTGTTGGATAGATTGTATTGCCTTGCGATATTTCAAAGGCCGCTCCGATAAGAGCAAAAAGCAGAGCTGCAATAGATAAGCCGGCCAGAAAACTTTGCCAGTGCATGTCGGGTTTTGAGCGAAGCGCGACCGTATATCCACCGTAGAATAATGCCCCCAACAACATGAACAGATCACCGCGATTGATCCCATCACCGGGAGCCATGATAAACCCAATCGGATCACCCAATGAGATGGTTACAAGAACTCCGATAAGCGTGATGGAAAACCCAACAACTTGTAGCCATCGGATGCCGATTTTGTAGAATACCAAATTGAGAATGAAAATAACCAGCGGCAGGGCCGATTGTTCCAAGGCCACGTTTATCGCTGATATATAGTGTACCGCCGAATAGAGGCAAAAGTTGAACGCCGTGAAGCCGAAGCCGCCCATAAGTAATAGATAAAGCCAATTCTCGCGGATGGTCGCCCAGTCCTGCCGGATTTTATCTTGGGCAATCAGGCCAATTACTGTGAGTGCTAAAGTCCAGCGGCAAGCTGTCAACATCATTGGTGAAATGTGCCCGACGGCAAATTTTCCAGCCACGGCGTTGCCACCCCAGATTAAGGTTGTGATCGTGAGCAACAGGAATGGATTGCGTAAAAGGGTCAAAATAATATCTCGATATCTATTATCTTCGAGACTTATCATAAGCAGGGTGTGACACAAGTGGGGGTTAACTGTGGTTGACCCTTGACCTTGAGGCCTCTGTAGCGGAAACGAAAGAGTATAAACACGCAATACAGTAGAAGGTTTACACCCATGGCAAACGTTGTGGTCGTCGGCTCCCAGTGGGGCGATGAAGGTAAGGGCAAGATAGTTGATTGGCTCTCGGAGCGCGCTGATTTGGTGGTGCGGTTTCAGGGCGGCCATAATGCTGGCCATACTTTGGTGATAGATGGGGTAAGCTATAAGCTAAGCCTCCTGCCATCGGGGGTTGTGCGTAAAGGGAAATTAGGGGTGATCGGCAACGGGGTGGTCATCGACCCCCATGCCCTTGTGGCCGAAATTGGCCGATTGGCCGAACAAGGGGTTACGATTACACCGGATAATTTGCGAGTTGCAGATAACGCCACTTTGATACTTTCTCTTCACCGTGAACTCGATGGGTTACGCGAAGATGCGGCTAAGTCTGGCACTAAAATTGGAACGACACGTCGCGGTATCGGCCCGGCCTATGAAGATAAGGTAGGGCGTCGCGCAATTCGGGTCATGGATTTAGCAAATCCAGATACGCTGCATGCTAAAATTGAACGCTTGCTCACGCACCACAATGCAATTCGTCGTGGTTTGGGTGAAACTGAAATTACCGAACAGACAATCTTTGATGAGCTGATGGAAGTGTCTGATAAAATATTGCCGTTCAGGGAAACAGTGTGGAAATTATTGAGCCAAGCCAAGCATCAAGGCAAACGAATATTGTTTGAGGGCGCTCAAGGCACGCTGTTAGATATTGATCATGGGACCTACCCATTTGTGACCTCTTCAAACACGGTTTCAGGACAAGCCGCTGCTGGATCAGGACTTGGTCCTAATTCGTTGAATTTTATCTTGGGTATCACTAAGGCCTACACAACAAGGGTGGGTGAGGGGCCTTTTCCCACCGAACAAGAAAATGAAATTGGTCAATTCTTGGGAGAAAAAGGCCATGAATTTGGCACGATTACAGGCAGAAAGCGCCGTTGTGGCTGGTTTGATGCTGTATTGGTGCGGCAAGCGGTTAGCGTCAATGGAATTACCGGAATCGCTTTGACAAAGCTTGATGTTCTTGATGGGCTAGAGGAAATTAAAATCTGCACGGGCTACAAGTTGGACGGAAAATTAATTGATCATTTTCCTGCAAGCCAAGGGGAGCAAGCACGGGTAGAGCCGATTTATGAAACTCTTGAAGGCTGGAATAAGCCAACAGTTGGGGCTCGCACTTGGAATGATTTACCTGCTCAAGCAATTAAATATGTGCGCCATATAGAAGAACTTATTGGCGCTCCTGTTACAATGTTATCCACGAGCCCTGAACGGGATGATACGATACTTGTAGAAGACCCTTTTCATGACTAATTTGTCTGTTACATATTTCGTGAATGATAAATCTGCTCTGTGGGCAGGAGACTAGATATTTATGGCTGATTATTTCGCAGTTTTAAAACGAACGCTTTCTGGTTTCACCGACCCGAAACCGCAATTAAGAACGAAGCTTTACGAACGAGCTCGCTCGACAATAAAAAGCCAGCTTGAGGGTCGCAATCCAGCGCTTTCTGAAGAGGCATTGCGGGCTGAATTGGATAAACTTGAACGTGCCATTACCGATATTGAAGGTGGCTTTACCCCTTCGCAGCCAGAGGCAATCAAACAAGAACCAAAAGTTGTATTTGAACCACCGCAGTTACCGATTGCGGATCCGGTTAAAGAGCCTGAGCCTTCAATTCCTCCTCAGGTGAAAGAGGTGGTTGCCACCCCGATCACCGCTTCTGTGAAAGTGCGTGCACCAGCGCAGCCAATGCCAGATTTAGAAATCGACATTCCTTTGATCGATTCTGAACCTTCGGTGCCGGAAGCTGCCCAACTTACGGTAGAGCCAGCGCTTGATCCTGTAGATGAGTGGGCCAAAGAGTTCATTTCAACCGAGCCCATTTCTTCTGAGCAATCGGTTCCCGAAGCCCCGCAGCCACAAGCTCCAATCCCTCCTATCCCCCCAATCCCACCAATCCCCTTGCCGGAAGCACCTGTTTTGCCGGAGATTCCTGCTGTTGAACAAGCCCCACCCCAGTTTGAAATACCGAGCATTCCTGAAGCTGTGCAAGAAAGTCAATTTGAAGCGCCAATTCTGCCCACCCCACAGCAACCCCCAGCTCCGCCAGTTGGAAGCGGTGATGCACTCTCGATTCCGCCGGCGCCAGGTTTTGGAGCACGTAAAATTGCGCAACCCAAAAAGCGCGGATGGGGCAAATGGCTTCTGGCCTTAATTATTCTTGGCTTGCTTGGAGCGGCCACTGTTTACGGTTGGGATCAACGTGAAGCCTTGATCGAACGTTTTGGGCTAAGTGAATTTTTTGATGATCCAACACGGCCTAAACGGGTAAAAACTATATCGATAAAACCGGATCCCGTTGCGCCAAAAGAGGAAAGCCCAGGAACAGACCAAGGGGTAATTGAAGAAACACCTAAGAGCGAGAAACGACTTACTTCAGATGGAGTTGAAGTGGAACCCGCCGAAACCTTACCAGCTGTTTTGCCTATCACTCCGCAGATACCTGAGGCTAGTGAGCCAACGAAACCGGTATCCAGCACACCAGCGGCTGCAATTCCGATTGCACAAAATGCGATCCTTTATGAGAAGGGGAGCACGGCAGCACAAAACTCTATCGATTCAGGACGGGTTTTATGGAGCATCGTGCAAGAGGAGCCGGCAGACGGGCTTCCAAAGGAACCGGCGATTCGTGGACGGGTCGAAATCCCTTCTCGAAAACTAATTTTGATCATGACGATTAAGCGTAATGGGGATCGCTCACTCCCAGCCAGCCATTTGATTGAATTGGTTTTTGCCGTTCCTGATGATTTTTCTGGTGGTGCAATTGGCCAGATTAATCGCTTCGTATTTAAGGAGAGTGAGCAGGGTCGTGGTGACGGGTTGGTCGCAGTGCCAGCGCGTATTGCGGATGGTATTTTCTTGATTGCTTTAACAAATCTGGAATCATCCATAAAGAAAAATGAAAACCTTATGCTGTCGCGAGATTGGATCGATATTCCAATGCAATATCGCACGGGACGTCGGGCGCTTATTACGATTGAAAAAGGTTTGCCGGGAGAAAAGGTTTTCAAAGAAGCTTTTGCAGCTTGGGCAAAAATAAAATAGAGCGCGAAAACTGGTAATGACTTGCTAAGCGCTCGGGTATTTGACAAAATAGAATTGTTCCAAGGGGTGTCGCACTAACGCGGCTGAGATGGCAAAGGCCGAACCCTTGATCGTTGTTAACGATCGGGAACCTGATCCGGGTCATGCCGGCGAAGGGACGGGAGACATCTTTGAACGCAACCCCTTGCTGGTGGATATTCTCCGCAAGCAAAGCGCGCTCTTAGGCTGATTTTCCAAACCATTCAGGTTTCTGTTCACATTTTGAATGGGTGCCGTCGCCGTGGATGAATTTAGCGAAATACAGCCAAACACGAATGGTGCTTTGTTGCGCGGTTTTGGAACGGGTTTCGTACTGCTGTTCATTTGGTGGGCCGGAGTAAAAATCTTTCAGCCTGCCCCCTTCATTCTGCCCGGCCCTTTTTCAGTATTTAATGCCTTATTCGAACAGCTCGGATCGTTGTTGTACCATGCCGGAATAACCTTGCTCGAAATTGTTCTTGGGCTGGTTTTGGGAACAATTTTGGGGGTTATAACCGCTCTTTTGATGAATTCATTTGGCTTCGCGCGCCGCTATATCATGCCAGTTGTAGTGGCCAGTCAGGCATTGCCAGTTTTTGCCATCGCGCCCTTATTGATCTTGTGGTTCGGCCTTGGTTTAGGTTCCAAAATTGCCATGGCCACATTGATCATTTATTTTCCTGTGGCTTCGGCTTTGAATGACGGTTTAACGCGCGCTGAGGGTAGTTATATTGATCTGGCAAAGCTTTATGGGGCTAATCGATGGCAAACCCTTATCCACTTCAGATTGCCCGCTGCTATGCCTTCTCTTGCTTCAGGGCTACGGGTCGCTGCAACAGTTGCGCCGATTGGTGCAATTGTTGGTGAGTGGGTTGGGGCATCTGGGGGGCTTGGGTATGTGATCAATCAAGCCAATGCGCGCATGCAAACTGACACGGTGTTCGCTGGTTTATTCTTACTCGTCATTATGGTGGTCGTTTTGCGGCTTATCGTTGATGTGGCTTTGAACAAATTGGTGCATTGGGCACCGCAAACTAATTCTCATTTCGTATAACAGGAGTTTTCAATGCGATATTTCAAAATTTATATGGCGGCTTTATTAGCTGCTTTCCTCGGGGTCTCCCCCGTTCATGCAGCAGACAAGCTGACCGTATATCTCGATTGGTTTGTTAATCCAGATCACGCTCCCTTGGTGATTGCGAAGAGCCAAGGGTATTTCAAAGCCAACGGATTGGAGGTTGCGTTAATTGCGCCTTCCGATCCAAGTGCTCCGCCGCGTTTGATCGCTGCGGGTCAGGGTGATATTGCGATTTCCTATCAACCCCAACTTCATGTGCAAGTGGCTGAAGGCTTGCCTCTTACTCGCATCGGCACAATTGTAGAAACGCCTTTGAATGCACTTGTTGTGTTGAAAGATGGACCGATCAAAACTATCGCCGATTTGAAAGGCAAGAAAGTTGGTTTTTCTGTTGGTGGTTTTGAGGATGCATTGCTGTTAGCGATGTTAAAGCAAGAAGGCCTGAGCTTAAAAGATATTGAGTTGATCAACATCAATTTTTCATTATCACCTTCTTTAATAACCGGCGCTGTGGATGCGGTAATTGGCGCATTTCGTAATTTCGAGCTTAATCAACTGGACATTGAAAAACGACCAGGCCTTGCCTTTTACCCGGAAGAGCACGGAGTTCCTGTTTATGACGAGTTGATTTTCATCGTAAAAAATGACCGTGTTGACGATAAGCGTTTTCGCCCGTTCATGGATGCGATTGAAAAAGCTACGCTTTACATCACCAACCACCCTGATGAGGCGCTTGGGCAGTTCCTAAAGGCCTATCCTGATTTAAATAATGAGCTGAATAAGCGGGCTTGGCGCGATACATTACCGCGTTTTGCTAAGCGCCCGGCTGCCCTCGACCGGGCTCGTTATGAGCGCTTTGCAAAGTTTATGAAGGATAGCGGCCTGATCAAAAAAACCGTACCGATTGAAAGCTATGCGGTGGAATTGAAATAACAAAAAAGGCCGGAGAAAACTCCGGCCTTTTATTTGTCTGCGCGGCTCGATTAGTGCGCTGTTAATTGTGCCACGGGCTTAGCCAATTCTTTGGCTGCAACTACCATGGCTTTTTGTACCTTCTCAAAGGCTCTGACTTCAATTTGGCGTACCCGTTCGCGGCTGATGTCAAACTCGCCAGAAAGAACTTCTAAGGTGAGGGGGTCTTCTGATAAACGACGGGCCGAGAATATTCTTTTCTCCCGCTCATTCAAAATTTCCATAGCCTCACTTA
>JAZGFF010000064.1:0-3273 GCA_036479095.1 Rhizobiaceae bacterium
TGCATCCGCACTGCGCTCACAGGATAAGGAGCCAATATCTCGTGAGTTTGAATTGGACATCCGAGAAGGTTATCAAACTGGGTTGATCTCCAGCGTCACGGAACTCCATGCTTCTTTCTACGCTAAGAATTATGGATTTGGGTCTGTGTTTGAGCGCAAGGTGGCAACCGAACTCTCTAAATTTATTGGCCGCGTTGAGCGACCCATGAATACCACGATCTCAGCTTACACAGGCAATCAACTGCTGGGTTCCGTTTCTCTCGATGGAGAAGACCTTGGTGAGGGAACCGCTCACCTTCGTTGGTTTGTTGTTAGCCCCAGCGCCCACGGTCTTGGAATTGGGAAGAAACTGTTTGAAAGAGCAACCGCTTTTGTAGATCAGTATGGTTTTAGGCAAACACGTCTTTGGACATTTCAAGGTTTAGATGCTGCCCGCCACATCTATGAGCGCTCAGGGTTTAAACTTGTGGAGGAGAAGCCCGGAACACAATGGGGAACAAAAGTAATTGAGCAGAAGTTCATTCGGAAAATGCCTCGGTAAAGCACACGCAGCCATTTGATTAATACGCGGGTATTGGACGAGAGCAGCAAGAATTTCAGCTGCCCCACGCCGATCCAACCATCCCCTAAACCTCCCGCACGGGTTGCCTCAAAATTGTTTTTAGCTTTTCTGGTGCAACCCTTCTTGGGTCGTTTAGGTAAATTTCGTGGTGGCGGCCTGTTAATGCCAGCCCGTTTTCGGGGATGAATTCTTTGTGCATGCGGGCGATAGTCGGGGCCTCATCGGCGTAGGAACCGATGTGTAATATTTGCACGCATTTTCCTTCCGTGAATTTTTCTAGTCGGAAGCTATCGGGGCGATCTCCCAGTTTTGTTTTGGCTTTGGTAACGGCCTCCTCGAACAACTCTTCACCCACCCAATCAGGCAGCGTTATCATCATTTGCCAACGCCATCTGTCTCGGTTGCCGTTGATGAAATCATCCATATCGTCAGCCCACCACAAGCCCTGCAACGGGCCGACCACAAAATCCTTGGCGAGTTTCTTTTTGGCGATGAATTTGATTGGGTAGGCCACGGAATAAAGCCATGGAATGGCCGCCGCGTAGGCCTCCCCCTCTGGCTTGCCCATTCCCTCAATCATCACGAACTGCAATTTTGGGACATCAACGATGGTGAAGTTTTTGTGGGTTGGTTTATACAGTTCTTTCAACTGCTTTTTTATATCGGTCTTTTCCATTGGGCTTGCCTTTGTTCTTAACTTTGGGTTTTTACTTCATGCGCTGGAGGGTGCGTTTCACCCATTCTATTTCGGCCTGTAGCTGACTGATGGAATTATCAAACAGCGCTGCGACAAAATCCGGTAATGGTTGTTGGGAAGATGCAACCTCCTGCAATCGCGCGTGTTCCTTGTTGAGGGTAGTATGTCTTTTTTGCAGAGCCTGTAGCGCTTCATCTAGTTGCAGGAGTGGCCAATGCGCCATCCCTAGCAACACGGATGAAGAGGTGGGATGCACGTTTGCCAGAGTCATCAATGTTTGCGCTTGAAGCGCTTCATGGCCGATGGCGGTGGCCGTGTAAATTTTCTTTGCCTTGGCACCAGTCGGTTTTTTTGCGGCAACCAACCCAGCCTTTTCAAGCTTCCCAAGGACAAAATAAATCGATGAAAAACCTATTTGTGTCCACTCGCGCATGCCCCTTTGTTCTATCATTTGCTCAAGCTCATAGCCGTGGCGAGGCATCTCAACCACGAGGCCAAGTACCAGCAATTCCGCGTCGGTGAGATCTCGTTTCTTGGGAGAGGGTTTTGGTTTCATATTCTAGCACTAGAATAACGAAATAACCTTGTCAAACATTTGAGCGAGTTAGGATCGATATAAATTCTAGGCGGGGCTCAACTCAGTCAGAAAACCAGATCATGACTAATTGAATCAACGCAACGGTGAGCACGAACATCCCAACCACACCTATATAGATGCTAACGGCAGAATTATGGCCATACGAAAGCGCAGAAATCAAAAGCAGAGCTATCGCGATTACGAGTTTGATTGTTGGATTTAAATTGCTGAGAAATGTGTGTATCAACGTCGCTCCCCTTCATCTCTCTGGCAAACCCGGTTGCCCTGCCGCATCTGGGTTTCTACGCACATAGTCAGCCTTTATTTCTTCCGAGCCGAACACATCTCTGTTGGGGTACCAGCCCGGAGGTTTGTAGAAAAATCGTAGGCGATCTGCCAAGGATAGGCCGCTTTTTGACGCATCTTTGAAAAGGGCTATCCATTCGTGAAACGCAACTTTGAACGGATTGAACGTACCTATGTTTGTAACCAATCCATAGCGCGGCATGTCTTCTTCAAGTTCGGGAACAAAGGTGCCGAACATTCGATCCCATATGATCAATGTACCTGCATAGTTGGCATCGAGATAGCGCGGGTTGGTCGCATGGTGGACGCGGTGGTGGGATGGGGTGTTCATCACCGCCTCAAACCAGCGGGGCATTTTGTCGATGGCTTCGGTGTGAATCCAAAATTGATAAAGCAGGTTCAGGCCGCCAACGAAAACCAAAAGTGCGGGGTGGAAGCCGAGCAACACCAGCGGAATTCGCAAGATAAACATGCCCGTAAATACCCCCGTCCAACTTTGGCGGAGCGCCGTTGATAAATTATAGTGTTGGCTTGAGTGATGAACAATGTGTTCAGCCCAAACCCAGCGACAACGGTGGGCAATGCGGTGGTAAGCATAGTATCGTAGATCATCAATCAGAAAACAGGTAAGCACCCAATACCATTCAAATCCCACTGTAAAAATGCGGAATTCATAGAACCAGCTCAGAACACCATAGGCAACGAAACCGAAAATCAGCCCAGCAACAACATTCCCCACCCCCATCATTAGGCTCGTTGTTGTGTCTTTCGTCTCGAACCCCTCGATGCGTTTGCGGCGTTTCAAGATGAACAGTTCAAGAAAAATAAGCGCCGCAAAAGCGGGGATTGCTAATTGGGTGACATTTGGAAAATTCGGAATTGGCATTAGGTTGTTTCTCCGATTAACTGATCAAGATGATTTTCCAGAATGTGGAGATCATCAATTTGTTCTGCGCTCACTTGAACCTTTGGCAAGGTAAAATCTCGTATTGATATTTCCAAACCATCATTCTTGAGTTCCACACGCTTAAGAGTTTTGCGGGAGATTAATCTTGTTAAGGATCGGTTTCCCATTTGCACCACAAGCCCGATACGGGGGGTTGCGTTTGAAAACAACAACACCGTCTTACC
>JAZGFF010000065.1:0-6229 GCA_036479095.1 Rhizobiaceae bacterium
CACACCTATAATTCCGCCGCTTCTCAAACATTTTGGAAGCTGCGGTGGCCGTCATCAATGCCTTATCTGTTTACGTCTTTGAAGATTGCCGTTGCTGCTTCTCTTGTTGGCGCTATCGTTGGTGAAATGCCAACGGGTGCAATTGCGGGTCTTGGAGCGCGGTTGTTGGCTGGGTCTTATTATGGACAGACCGTGCAAATTTGGTCTGCGCTTTTTGTAGCTGCGGCTCTGGCTGCGTCCCTCGTATTCCTCGTCGATTTTGCCCAACGGGTCATGATGCGGCGCATGGGTGAAAAACCTGAAGGAGCGCGGGTATGAGCTTGCTTCTTGGAGCAGTCGTCTTCTGGCTCGCCATGTGGTGGGTAAACCAGAAATTGGTTTCCATCGACACGGGGCAAAATGTAGCCTTGGCGCGGGGCATCAACCTTCTGGTTCCCTTCATTTTTGGGGTTACATTATTGGTTCTATGGGAGGGAATTGTGCGCGGTCTTGAAGTGCCGAAAGTGCTATTGCCTCCGCCTTCAATGATTTGGGAACGGATAACAAACTCGCTTCCAATTCTTTGGGCCGACTTCCAGCAGACATTCTTGAAGGCCGTATTGGCCGGTTATTTCATGGGCTGTGCATCGGGATTTATTGTTGCGCTGTTGATCGACCGCTCGCCCTTCTTGCAACGGGGATTGTTGCCGATTGGCAATTTCGTATCCGCCCTTCCCATCATCGGGGTCGCGCCTATTATGGTGATGTGGTTCGGGTTTGATTGGCAATCGAAAGCCGCCGTGGTGGTGATTATGACCTTCTTCCCGATGCTGGTGAACACGGTGCAAGGGTTGGCTGCATCCAGCCATATGGAGCGGGATTTAATGCACACCTATGCAGGAACATGGTGGCAGACATTGACTAAATTGCGCTTGCAAACAGCGGCGCCTTTCATATTCAATGCGCTTAAAATAAATTCTACACTAGCGCTTATCGGTGCGATTGTAGCAGAATTTTTTGGAACACCCATTGTCGGGATGGGATTTCGCATCTCGACAGAAGTCGGCAGAATGAATGTCGATATGGTGTGGGCTGAAATAGCGGTGGCAGCCATTGCTGGCTCCGCGTTTTATGGGTTGGTGGTGTTAATTGAACGCGCCGTCACCTTTTGGCATCCGTCGGTTCGTGCATCACGCACATAGACCGACATAACAGGGAGAAGACGAAATGAAAAAACTAGCACTACTACTGGCAGCGGGGGCGTTTACGTTCACAGCCGCTCAAGCTTGGGCAGCAGACAAAGTTGCGTTGCAACTCAAGTGGGTCACGCAAGCACAATTCGCTGGCTACTATGTGGCTAAAGATAAAGGCTTCTACAAAGCGGAAGACCTTGATGTTGAAATCAAGCCAGGTGGTCCAGACATCGCACCAGCGCAAGTTCTTGCCGGTGGCGGAGCGGACGTTGTTCTTGATTGGATGCCATCTGCTTTGGCAACTCGCGAAAAAGGTTTGGCCTTGGTCAACATCGCACAGCCGTTCAAATCATCGGGCATGATGCTGACTTGCCGCAAGGATTCTGGCATCAAGACACCTGCTGATTTTAAAGGCAAAACCCTTGGTGTTTGGTTCTACGGTAACGAGTATCCGTTCCTTTCATGGATGAGCAAACTCGGCATTAAAACCGATGGTTCTGCTGACGGTGTTAAAGTCTTGAAGCAGGGTTTCAACGTGGACCCAATCTTGCAAAAGCAAGCCGATTGCGTATCCACAATGACCTACAACGAATACTGGCAGATCATTGATGCTGGTCTTTCTGCAGACGATCTCATCACCTTTAAGTACGAAGATGAGGGCGTATCGACTTTGGAAGACGGCATGTATGTGTTGGAAGACAAGCTAAAAGACCCAGCCTTCCAAGACAAAATGGTTCGTTTCGTTCGCGCTTCTATGAAGGGTTGGAAATATGCCGAGGCTCATCCTGATGAGGCCGCAGGTATCATCCTTGAAAACGACGCATCTGGTGCACAAACTGAAAAGCACCAAAAGCGTATGATGGGTGAAATCGCCAAATTGACCGCCGGTTCCAATGGCGCGCTTGATTTCGGCGATTATGCACGTACGGTTCTTACTTTGCTTTCAGCTGGTTCTGACCCTGTGATCACCAAAGCTCCTGAAGGGGCTTGGACTCACATGATCACTGACAAAGCTTTGAAATAGGCTGAACAATGATGGAGGCTGTTCAAATTCGCGGCCTCCATCAACCTTCAATTTTAAAATGGTCGCTCCTTAAAGCGTAGGGCGGCCAACAGAGTGGTATTCAATCCCACCTTCTGCTGCGCTCTTTGGATCGAATAAATTGCGCCCATCAATGACCAATGGGGTTTTCAAACTCTTGGCTAAGCTCTTAAAATCTACAACTTTAAACTCTGCCCATTCGGTGCAAATCACCAACGCATCAGCACCTGCAATTGCCGCTTCTTTCGTGGCCGCCAGTTCAAACCCGTTGCTGTCGCCGTAGAGCCGAGTTGCTTCTCGCCCTGCGGCTGGATCAAAGGCCACAACCTTGCCACCAGCTTTTAAGATTTCATCAATGATAACCCGACTAGGCGCATCACGCATATCATCCGTATTGGGTTTGAAGGCCAGCCCCCAAATAGCGATTGTTTTGCCTTTCACATTACCAGAGAGAGCATGATTAAGCTTTAACCACAGGGTAGTTTTTTGAAAATTATTTACGGCTTCAACCGAGCGTAATAATTGCGGGTTTATGCCATTTTCTTCTGCTGTATTTGCTAAGGCGCGAACATCTTTGGGAAAACACGAACCGCCATAGCCAGCACCAGGATAGATGAAATGATAACCGATGCGTGGGTCTGAGCCTATACCCTGGCGCACCATTTCGATATCAGCGCCAACCTTCTCAGCAATGTTTGCAATCTCATTCATAAAGCTGATCTTAGTTGCTAGCATTGCATTGGCTGCATATTTGGTTAGTTCCGCAGAGGGAATATCCATTGTTATAAATTTATCGCGGCTACGATTGAATGGCGCGTAGCACTCCTTCATTTTCTGTTCGACATAGTCAGAATCGGTGCCAACAATAATACGCGCTGGGCGACAAAAATCATCCACCGCATTGCCCTCTTTTAAAAATTCGGGGTTGGAGCACACATAAAACGGAAGCTCCCTTCCAAGAGATTCTAACTTGGCCTCAATCGTTTGCCGTACTTTCAAAGCTGTACCAACAGGCACTGTGGATTTATCGACGACGATGGCGTTGGGTTGAATGTGTTCAGCCAAGGTTTTAGCAACGGCGATTACGTATTGTAAATCAGCGGAACCATCTTCATCAGGCGGTGTACCAACAGCGATGAAAATAATTTCAGCATCCTGTAAAGCGGTTTTTGCATCGGTGGTAAATTGAAGATTGCCACGTCGATGATTGTCAACAACCAGTTTTTCAAGACCTGGCTCATAGATTGGGATTTGACCATTTTGTAAATCTGTTATTTTCTTCGCATCAATGTCTAGGCACCAAACCTTGTTCCCCACATCGGCAAAACACGCCCCTGTTACGAGCCCAACATAGCCAGTTCCAACAATAGCAATATTCACGATAACTTCCTTGATTAGTACCTTTACCACGCGTGATCTAATGCCAAAAATGTGCTCACATAATGGTAAAACAGCCGCGATCGTGATCGTCTGTAAGGTGTTAACAATCGAATGGATGCTGTCAATCCACCTTTCCTCACAGAAAGGGATAACTGAGTTGCAAACCATCGAGCAATTTGCACTACACTGTCGAAATAGCAGATGAATTAAGTGGGAGGGCGTAATTATGCTTATCGATGTCGCGTTATAGAAAAACCTGTACCGTTATGAGATTAACGATAGGATAAACAACACGAGAAAATTTGCAGGAGAAATGAGATGAGCTTTACCCCAGAACTCGTTGATAGTGATGTTGACGCTGTTAATGCATGGATGGCCAGTCGACCAGATACTGTATCAGTTGCTAATTTTGTCCCAGGACCGGGCATTCAAAAACTGGCGCTTTCATTTGACCCCGTAAAACTGAAACAAGCGCTCAAAGAGTGCCTGGCCAAGACCGAGTATCAAGGTGACATGCAGGATCAAGGATTTTCCGCATTCCCCCTGACCCAACGACCAGGGCAAACTGAGTGGACTTCCAATGATCTCTCGGGTCGGTATTGGACACGGGCCGATGATCGTTATGTCGAAGAGCCACGGGAAGACCTTGTCGGTGAAGCGCAATTTAGCGAATTTAATCCAGCTTTTGCAGGCACCTATTTTGAAGAAGTGCACGCAGAATTGGCAAAACGATTTCCTATTGGCCGAGTTCGGGTTCTATCTAAAGGATTATATAATTGTAACTCATGGCACCGCGACCCGGAACCACGATTGCATATACCGATCATCACAAACCCAGGGGCGCTATTTGTGGTCAACCACCATGTCACACATTTGCCTGCGGATGGTTCAACTTATTTTACCGATACACGCGGTTATCATACAGCACTAAACGGCGGTGAGCATCATCGGGTTCATATTGTTGCCGCTCTCGCCTACGATCAAATCACGAGTTGATCAGGTTCAATCATGAGTAACATCATCGATTTCATTCATGGACTAAAATTTGGCACCCTTTCAGATGAAGTCATCGCTGCTGCCCATCGGGCATTAACTGATACTCTTGGGGTGGCGGTTGCCGCTTCAACGATTGAGCTTTCAACAATCATTCATAACCATGTTGCCTCTCAATTTGGTGCTGGCGAAGGTGACAATGCCTCGCTTTGGTTGGATGGCCGTTGCGTTAGTCCATCGGGCGCCACACTCGCAAATGGGATGACGATTGATGCACTGGATGCCCATGATGGGTATAAGCCAGCAAAGGGTCATGTGGGTTGTGGTGTTATTCCCGCATTAATTGCCATGGTTGAGGCAACGGGAAATGACGACCCGAAAGAATTCATTACCAGCCTTGTCATGGGGTATGAAATTGGTTCACGGGCGGGAGATGCTCTTCATGCCACGGCCAACGATTATCATACCTCTGGCGCGTGGGTGGCCCTGGCTACCGCGGCCATTGCTGCACGCTATTTGAAACTAACAGGAGAGCAAACCAAAGAAGCGCTAGGTATTGCTGAATACCATGGGCCGCGTAGCCAAATGATGCGAACCATCGACCACCCAACGATGGTGAAAGATGGTTCTGGTTGGGGCGCCATGGCCGGTGTATCCGCCGCCTATCTTGCCCGCGATGGTTTCACGGGGGCGCCAGCAATATCAATGGAAGCGGAGGCGGTGGCAAAGTTCTGGAACAACTTAGGGCAACGCTGGTTGGTTCAAGAACAGTATATCAAGCTCTATCCAGTCTGCCGTTGGGCGCAGCCACCTGTTGAAGCAGTGTTGGCCATTCGTCGGGAAAACCTATTTGAAGTGAATGATATCAAGGCCATTAAAATTCTCACATTTCATGAATCACTACGGCTTGCCACCAAACACCCGACGACCACCGAGCAGGCACAATATTCTCTACCTTTCCCAGTTTCTGTTGCTTTGGTTCATGGCACAATAACGGCAGCCCATGTTTCAAGTGCTGCCTTGAGCGATCCAACCATGGCGGCTATTCGTGATAAAATTGAAGTCGAAGAAAGTGACGCATTTAACAGGGAATTCCCAGCAAGGCGCATTGCGCAAGTTAAGATAGAGCTGATGGATGGACGTGTACTTATTTCAGAACCAACTGAAGCTATTGGTGATCCAGAAAACCCAGTCAGTGATGAAGTTATTCGAGAAAAATTTGCAATGCTCACGCAACCATTACTTGGGGTAGAAAAATCGGATGCGCTATTTCACCTTACCCAAAACATGGCTTTTGCTAAAACTGTGCGCCCCTTAATCACCGCGCTATCAAGCCCTCCTCGTTGAGGGTATAATTGGGACTTGATCAATAACTGGGACAAAACACTTGCTCAGCGTATTAACTGATTTTGACCTATCAGTAATCATCTTTATCGCGATAGCAGCATTGCTCACCTCAAGTATTCACGGGGCAACAGGTGTTGCTGGCGGCTTTCTTATGGCCGCTGTTCTTGCATCGATTATTGGGGTAAAACCAGTTGTTCCTGTTATCAGCATCGCCCTGCTAATCAGCCATAGCTCCAGAGTGTTTTTCAACAGTGCTGCGTTCGATCGATCTGCTTTCCTGGCAATTACAATACCA
>JAZGFF010000066.1:0-5787 GCA_036479095.1 Rhizobiaceae bacterium
ATTTACCGCAGCTGGGAACCCGGGTGTTCTAGGTGTGAATGGTGAAATGTTAGATCGCCCCCATTTGCGTAAAGCTGAGAAGCTACTAATCCGCATAAAGGCCCTCAGGGTAGCGACCTCAAAACACACGAATAAAAAATGATCAAAAAAAAGTCGCCACCCATTGCTGGATGACGACTTAAATTCAATTCAACCGTTAGGTTGAAATAAATTAAGCAGCTTCGATCTTGCTAACTGCCGTTTTACCGGAGCGCGCATCGATGTCTGTTTCAAAAGTTACTTTTTGACCTTCTGAAAGTGAAGTCAAGCCGCAACGTTCGAGAGCGGTTGCATGAACGAATACGTCCTTGCTGCCATCTTCTGGTTCGATGAAGCCGAAGCCTTTGGTTTCATTGTAGAATTTAACTGTACCTGAAGTCATGTTGTTAGTCTTTCTTGATAGTCTTGCATTTCAAACACCCGAGATTGGGTGTTCTGGTTATTCGAATTTTTGGAATAATCTGTATGCGAGGCCATCAAAGATGGGAAGGCAGCAGTCGTTCGTCAAATATCGATATACCCGATTAGTCTTTAAATATGACGAGAACAAGACAAATCGACGAAATAATTGAAATAAAACTTGAAGACACTCTTTAAAATAGCGCTTTCATTCAGGACGGGGGAGCTCAAACAGCTCATCCAAGCAGACATAATCATGGTATCCGGCCCGTAAGATTGGATCAGCTTTCATGGTATCAAATCGCCCATCCTCTGTAATCATGGCGTCATCTATATAGACCCCACTCACCTGCCCAAGCACCATCGAATAAGGTGCTTTTGCCCCGTCAAGCAAGGTTGGCGTTATGACATCGAGCACTTTACATTCAAAAGCTGCGGCTACCCCCTTCACCCTGGGGCACGAAACTGTTGTTCCACTAATCATTTCAAGGTTGGCCTTATCAAATTCATTCTCACCCTTTGGAAAAGATGTTGAGGTGACATTCATCACATCCTTCATCGAGCGACTTACGAAATTGAAGGTAAATTCTTTGGTCTCTTGGGCATTGGTGGCGCTGTCCTTCATGCCTCCAGAGGAAAACATCAAAATTTTTGGATTATCGCAAACCGCATTGAAAAAAGAATAGGGAGCAAGAT
Organism: Rhizobiaceae bacterium; assembly: GCA_036479095.1. Taxonomy (GTDB): domain Bacteria; phylum Pseudomonadota; class Alphaproteobacteria; order Rhizobiales; family Rhizobiaceae; genus Pseudahrensia. The sequence goes on from JAZGFF010000066.1 coordinate 1,135, forward strand.
TTACACGCCCATCCTTATCCTGGCTTGAAATCCAGCCAATGGGTCGCGGAGCGATGATCGCTTTAAAGGGGTCATGGGCTAATCCATGGGGATCGTCAGCGCGATAAAACAAACTCAGGTTCCTTTAACTTCAACGAACAGTAAAAATTTGAGAGACGTCCGGTCGGGGTCTTTCTGACTTAACAATTTTGGAAGTGCCGATATGAATGAGACCGGCAATTCGTTCCGTACCATCAAGGCCAAGAATAGGTTTGGCATCCTCGTCGTAAATAAACCAACCCGTCAACCATTGGGCTTCAAAATTTAACGCATTTGCAGCAATCAACGTATTCATACAAACAGCACCTGCAGATAACTCCTGCTCCCAGCATGGAACACTCACCCCATCAACAGCCTTACTTACCACCGCAATGACGCAAGGAGCGTGCAATATTTTATCAAGGCCCTTCTGCTGCTTGCTGCGTTCATTTTCCTCAACACCCGTATCAAACTTAAGCTTTAAGTGTTGTGACAATTTCTTGTGTACCTCTTCCCTAAAAGTTGGGGTCCACAAGACAAAACGCCAAGGAGCAAGTTTACCGTGGTCAGGAACACGGCTAGCGATTTCAAGAATTGTGCGTAGTTCTGTCTCGTTTGGCCCTGGTTCCTCCAAAGTAAGGGAGAGGCTAGAGCGACGAGATTTCATATATTCAAGAAGTTCATTCATGGAATTGTTTTATACCCAAAGAATCGATAATGCAGGTATAACTGTCCTTGAAAATGCCACAAGAGTAAGAGAAGCTTAGACCATGATACTCCGTATATTATTCCTTGTTAGTTTCCTGTTTCTTGGCCATTTTCCAATGGATTTTTTGGCACAGGCTCAGGAGACAAAATCAAATTTTTCTTCCGAGATTTTGAGCATTGATAAATCAAGGCCCGAATATCAACTCGTATTGGATGCGAAACTTGTGCCGAAAGGCGAGACCATCGAGCGCGGCATGTTTTGGCGGGTTTTTAGCGAGACTACAAATCAAGAGGGTAAACTTCCCCTTGTTGCAACAGCGAAAGGTGGAACTGCCACATTCAATTTGAATGCAGGAACCTATCTGGTACACGCAGCTTTCGGTAGGGCTGGGGCCAGCAAGCGAGTAATTGTCAGCGAGGGAGGCGCCCAAGAAAGTTTTATTCTGAAAGCTGGTGGTTTGGAATTACACGCTGTCACCAAAGATATCTCTATTCCCGCGAAAGACCTTCGTTTTTCAATTTACGAGCTCAAACAAGATGAGGATGGAAAACGCAAATTGATCGCTTTCAATGTTGCCGCGAACAAGGTCATTCAGCTAAACGAAGGGATTTATCATGTACTTTCGAGATATGGCACCATCAATGCCACTGTCCGGGCTGATCTTGAAGTCAAAGCAGGAGAAGTAACGAAGGCCACCCTACAACACCGTGGGGCAGCTGTGTCCTTAAGATTGGTTTCTGAAAGCGGGGGCGACCCTGTTGCCAATACCGCTTGGACGGTCTTTACCAAAGATGGGGAGAAAGTTTTTGGAAGTCGTAATTTCTCCCCCTCTTTCATTCTGGCAGAGGGAAGTTATGAAGCCGTTGTTCGTAATGGAGCATCTAATTTTACAAAAAATTTCACGGTAAGCCCTGGTAAAAACATTCGAGTCGAGATCTTACTTAAATAGAGCTGCCAATCCTAAGACTGGCTGCGTTTGCGTTTCAAATCTGGTGGAACTGCTTCTTCCGACAAGCTTGTGATTGCTTCTTCGAGTGTCATCGAGGTTTGGTGTTTAGAACCAAGACGGCGTATACTGACGGTTCCTTGCTCGGCTTCGCGGGCACCGATTGCGATGATAGCAGGAACCTTAGCTAGGGAGTGCTCACGTACCTTATAGTTGATTTTCTCATTGCGAAAATCTGTATCGACCCGCAGTCCAGCTGCTCGCAATTGATCTGCAACCTTCTGTCCATACTCATCAGCTTCGGTTGTAATCGTCGCAATCACAGCTTGAGTTGGAGCCAACCATAAGGGGAAATGACCAGCAAAATGCTCGATTAATATTCCAATGAACCGCTCAATTGAACCGCAAATTGCGCGGTGAACCATAACAGGTTCTTGCTTGTCAGAATTTTGATCGATGTAGAATGCCCCAAAACGTTCAGGCAATGCAAAATCAACTTGCGTTGTTCCGCACTGCCAATCCCGACCGATTGCATCGCGCAGAACATACTCAAATTTTGGCCCGTAGAAAGCGCCCTCACCTGGGTTCATTTCTGTTTTGATACGGCCATCAGAATTGGCTTCAATCTTTTCAAGCACGTTACCCATGATCTCTTCTGCACGATCCCAACCTTCTTCAGAACCGACACGTTTTTCAGGGCGCGTTGAAAGTTTGACAACGATTTCATCAAAACCAAAGTCTGCATAGGTGGAAAGGATCAGTTCATTAATGCGAAGGCACTCGGCTTCCAACTGCTCTGGTGTGCAAAATATGTGAGCATCATCTTGCGTAAATCCACGCACTCGCATTAAACCATGCAGGGCGCCTGACGGCTCATAACGATGTACTGCACCAAATTCTGCCATGCGAACTGGAAGCTCACGATAGGAACGAAGACCGTTCTTAAATATCATCACGTGGCCGGGACAGTTCATTGGTTTAATTGCGAATTGGCGATCATCCTCGGTAACCGTTGTGAACATATTTTCGCGATACCATTCCCAATGGCCAGAAGTTATCCATAAAGACTTGTCTAATATCTGGGGGGCATTCACTTCATCGTAGCCATGATCTTCGATGCGGCGGCGCATGTAATTGATAATGGCCTGGAACACCTTCCAACCCTTACCATGCCAGAAAACAACACCCGGGCCTTCCTCTTGGAAATGGAATAGATCCATCTCACGACCAAGCTTCCTGTGGTCGCGCTTTTGGGCTTCCTCCAGCATAAAGAGATATTGTTTGAGTTGCTTTTCGTCCGCCCAAGCTGTTCCATAAATACGGCTGAGCATTCGGTTATCACTATCACCACGCCAATAGGCTCCCGCAACACTCATCAATTTGAAAGCACTGCCAATATTACCAGTTGAAGGCCCATGGGGGCCAAGGCATAAATCCAGCCACTCTCCTTGCTTGTAGATGTTGAGATCGTCTCCCTCAGGGATCGCATCAATCAACTCACCTTTGTATTCTTCACCGATCTTGGCAAAATATTCCTTCGCCTGATCACGGCTCCATACTTCCTTGGTGAAGCGATCATTGCGCTGGATAATCTGACGCATCTTCTTCTCGATCTGTTCTAGATCATCGGGTGTAAAGGGTTCTTCGCGATCAAAATCGTAGTAGAAACCGTTCTCAATAACAGGGCCGATCGTGACTTTGGTATCCGGCCAAATGTCTTGAACAGCTTCAGCAAGCACGTGAGCGCAATCGTGGCGTATTAATTCTAATGCTCGATCATCATTGCGGGTCACGATTTCAATTTTGCCTGATGCAATGATTGGTGCAGATAAATCCTTCAATTCACCATTGAGAGAATAGGCGACCGATTTCTTAGCCAGTGATTTAGAAATCCCTTCAGCGATTTCGCGACCAGTGATTCCTAAAGGAAAATCACGGATGGAACCGTCGGGGAATTCAAGCTTGAGTTGTTGGGATGGGGAGGCCTGGTCAGCCATAATTACTCTCCTGTTATCCAGTCCCGCAAACAACGCGGGTGGTTGATTTATAGCTTGCCTTTACCCACACTATTCTAACAGGTCAATAGACCCGGGTTCTGGAACAGGGTCGTGGCCATGGGTTCCGCCTAATCGCTTCCAAGGATTGCACCGGGCAACCCGTTTGGCGCTCATCCAACCACCACGGAACAAACCATGGCGAGCGATTGCCTCAAAGGCATATTCTGAACAGGTAGGTATATGGCGGCATGAATTGCCGATAAAACCGGAAAGGGTTAGTTGATAAAGACGTACCATGCCGACACCGAAAAGCCTTGCTGGAGTCCGAGGCCAAGGCCCCGTATAATTACGCGTGTAGGTTGGTTTAGGCACTTCGTTTGACCTTGCCAATGGCGTTCTCCATTGCTTCTACCACGGCATCAAAAGCCAAAAGAGTTGAAGCATGCCGCGCGCGGTAATCACGAACCGGTTCCAGAAATTTCAATTCTTGGAACTGGTCGGTTGGTGGAGCAGCTCTTTCCTTAAGCATAGCGCGGAGTTGATCACGAGCAAGGCGTAGCTCAGCCAACGTGCAACCTAAAACATTTTTGGCTAATATAGCAGCCGAGGCCTGCCCTAAAGCACAGGCCTTCACGTCGTGGGCAAACTCTGTCACGGTTTCATTTTCGAGCACCACATCAACAATGACAGTTGAGCCACATAATTTGGAATGCGCTTTGGCCGTTCCATCAGGGTGATCTAACCGACCAATATGCTCAATATTTCCAGCATATTCGAGGATTTTTGCATTATAGACTGAATCAATGCTCATTATATTCAATTTCCAGTGCCAAGAATGCTTCATGAAACATTTGTCCCCTTGGCAGAACAAATGTTTCCCCTATATTAGGGGGGTAGCACAGGAATTCAAACGGTAGTTTGCTTTCTTCAATTTTGGTCATCGTGCCTAAGAGGCACCAGAATCTCATCAAGCCCTCATCTGC
>JAZGFF010000067.1:0-18412 GCA_036479095.1 Rhizobiaceae bacterium
CCACAAGTTGCGAGATGGTCGTATTTTTATACTTGAAGGTCAGGCTTTGGCCCAAATAGGCAAGTGCTTTGACATAATAAGTTTGCAACCGATCTTTCGCATCAACATTATAGGTGTGCTCACCGACTAAAGCTCCGATAATATGAACCGGATCAATTTGGAATTGCCGTGCAGCTTTTTTGATTTTGCTGATCAGCTTCTTATCTCGTGCTAACAGGCGGCGGATTTTTTGATACTTTTTCTCAAAGCTCGACCCACGCGTTCGTTTAATTGATCCCCCTGGAATTGGCGGCTGTTGGACGTGCCTATTTCCTAAGGGCACGATCATTGCGCTATAGCTTGGAGCGATTAGGCAAACCGAGATCAATAGGCCAAGCAGTAATGTGAAAAAGGGGCGGTACATCAAAATTGTCTACTCTTTTTCATCTGCGTTGATAAGTAATAAATCGATCATCAATTCTTTGAGTTATAAAATATAGCGAGATAAGTCAGTATCTTTTGCAAGATCCCCTACATGCTTGCGCACATATGTAGCATCAATTTTAACTTTCGTGCCGCCCTTATCTGGAGCTTCAAAGGAAATTTCATCCAACACCCGTTCCATAACGGTTTGCAATCGGCGGGCGCCGATATTCTCAACACTTGAATTCAACTCAACCGCAATATCGGCCAGGGCATCGATAGCGTCCTCGGTAAAATTCAATTGAAGACCCTCGGTTCCCATCAAAGCCACATATTGTTTGATTAAGCTTGCCTCAGTTTCGGTTAAAATACGGACAAAATCTTCTTTGGTCAGTGCTCGTAGTTCAACACGAATGGGCAAGCGTCCTTGTAGTTCTGGCAGAAGGTCTGACGGTTTGGAAACGTGAAACGCACCAGAGGCAACAAACAAAATATGATCGGTTTTTACCGGCCCATGTTTCGTTGCAACGGTTGTGCCCTCAACGAGGGGAAGTAAATCGCGCTGCACCCCCTCGCGTGAAACACCACCACTTCTGGCATCTCCCGCAACTGCAATTTTGTCGATTTCATCAAGAAACACAATTCCGTCGTTCTCGACATTCTGAATGGCTTCGGCGACAACCTGCTCATCATCAAGCAATTTATCACTTTCTTCAGCGATTAATAATTCATAACTTTCCTTCACCGATGTAGTGCGCTTTTTCGTACGCCCGCCCATGGCTTTTGACATCATATCGCCAATGTCGAGCATACCAATGGAGCCACCCGGCATGCCTGGAATTTCAAATCCGCCCATAGCTGAGCCGGTATCGGCCACTTCGATATCAATTTCTTTATCATCCAAATCACCATCGCGAAGCTGTTTCATAAAACTGGCTCTTGTGGTCGGGCTGGCAGTGGTGCCAACCAGTGCATCGAGCACCCGATCTTCAGCTGCTGTATGCGCTTTAGCCTTCACTTGCGTGCGTTTTTTTTCACGCACTAAACCAATTCCGATTTCCACTAGATCGCGTATAATCTGTTCAACATCACGGCCAACATAGCCAACTTCTGTGAATTTTGTTGCTTCAATCTTTATAAAAGGCGCACCAGCCAATTTAGCCAACCGCCGTGAAATTTCAGTTTTACCAACTCCGGTGGGGCCAATCATCAGTATGTTTTTTGGCATCACCTCTTCTCGCATCGGCGATTCTAATTGTTGGCGCCGCCAACGGTTACGCATGGCAACAGCAACAGCTCGTTTGGCATCATTTTGGCCAATGATAAAGCGATCAAGTTCGCTCACGATCTCACGGGGAGAAAATTCAGTCATAACTGTTAGCCTTGTTTGAGATTATTATTGTTGAATTCAATTATTTTTCATCTACTTTTCATCGAGGGTTTCGATGATCAAATTATGGTTTGTATAAACACAAATGTCTGCAGCTATTCCCATAGATTTTTTTGCAATATCTTCCGCTTTTGCTTTTGTATCAAATAGTGCACGCGCAGCCGCTAGCGCAAAATTACCACCTGAACCGATAGCCATCACCCCATTTTCTGGTTCAAATACATCGCCAATCCCCGTGATGCAAAGGCTGACATTCTTATCCGCTACCAGCATCATTGCCTCTAATTTACGCAAATAGCGATCTGTGCGCCAATCTTTTGCCAATTCAACACAAGCTCGCATCAATTGATCTGGGTATTGCTCAAGTTTTGTCTCCAGCCGCTCCAGCAAGGTAAAGGCATCAGCTGTTGAACCAGCAAATCCGCAAATGACGTCCCCTTTCCCCAGCCGTCGAACTTTTCGTGAATTGGATTTCATGATGGTTTGCCCCATGGAGGCTTGACCATCTCCAGCGATGACCACCTTGCCCCCTTTTCTCACCATAATAATTGTGGTCGCATGGACTGTTGGCAACCAGCTATCGTTGTTATTACTCACATCAATTCTCCAATTTGATTGCTGAGCGAGCCAGCACGAAGTTAAGCTTGTAACCCTATGTATGGATTCAATTTGTGATTGCAATTGCACAAATACCCCAGGGTCTGTTAGACAGCACATATTAGTCTATATTTTAACTTGGAGCCACACCATGGCGCCTGCAAATACAAGAACAGCATCCGTTACTCGCACCACCAACGAGACATCAATTAAGATCGTTCTTAATGTGGATGGAGCCGGAGAATTTGATATTTCGACCGGAATTGGTTTTTTCGATCATATGTTAGAGCAGCTTTCAAAACACTCTTTGATGGACATGAAAATTCACGCTAAGGGAGATTTGCATATTGATGATCACCACACAGTCGAAGATTGTGGGTGGGCGTTGGGCCAAGCTTTGAACGAAGCTTTAGCAGACCGCAAGGGCATCACCCGTTATGCTTCTCAAGATTTACCCATGGATGAATGCCTTACCAGCGCTGCGATTGATGTCTCCGGACGACCGTTTTTGGTTTGGGATGTTACTTTTCCAAGGGAGAAAATTGGCAGCTTTGATACTGAACTTGTACGTGAGTTTTTTCAGGCTTTCAGCCAAGGTGCGCGAATAACACTACACCTTAAAAACCATTATGGGGTCAATGCGCACCATATTGCAGAAACCTGCTTTAAAGCAGTTGCGCGTGCCTTACGGGCAGCCACAGAACCTGATTTACGGGCGGGAAACACGATTCCTTCCACAAAAGGCACACTGAACTCTTAAGTTTAAGTATCATTGATGATTTACACAATTCACATGCAATCTGATGCGCAGCCCCAAGTTGGGGATGAAACAGGTGAAAGCCGGTTTGATCGATTAACAGCTATCCCGGAAAAGAATGCCAATTGGGCGCTGTTTTTCCCGCCAATATGGCTTACCTATCACGGGCTTTGGTTTGCTTTGATGGTCTATGGTTTGGTCATGATATTACTGTTCGGCTTACTCTCCACACCACTCATAAGCATTTCTTTGCTTCTGTTGGGGTTACCTGGTTTGTATTTATGGTTTGAAGGAAACCAATTGCGCCGGAACAAACTTGAAGCGCAAGGAAGTGAGCTTGTTGATGTTGTCTATGCCCCTAATGAGAGGGCAGCTTTAGAGCGATATTTGAGCAATTGGCAACCAAAAGAACACCCGAAAACATCAATTTCACAACGGCCAGTAACAATAGATTCTGCGCCTAACTTTGGCATGTTCCCACAAGGGGAAATGTAGGATCATGCGCGTTGCCATTATTGATTACGGCTCTGGTAATTTAAGATCAGCAACAAAGGCTTTCGAGCGCGCTGCCCGTGAAGCTGGTATAAGTGCTGATATCGATTTAACCAGTGATGCCGAACGGGTTCGCAGTGCTGATCGAATTGTTTTGCCTGGAGTTGGTGCTTACGCAGACTGTCGCGCGGGTCTTGATGCGGTTTCTGGCATGGTCGAGGTGTTGGAAGAAAAAGTTCGCGATGGCGATACACCATTTTTAGGTATTTGCGTTGGCATGCAATTAATGAGCAGCCGGGGATTAGAAAAGACCACTACTACCGGCCTAGATTGGATCAGCGGCGATGTAATCAAAATGCAACCCCAGGATTCTACCCTAAAAATCCCGCAAATTGGTTGGAATACTTTGGATATTCTCAACCCGCACCCCTTGTTGAAGGGAATTGCGCTTGGGGAGAATGGCCTTCATGCTTATTTTGTGCATTCCTATTATTTAGCCCTTAAGCAATCAAATGATGCGATAGCCACAACCAATTATGGCGGTCCAATTACAGCGATTGTTGCAAAAGACAATATGGTTGGCACCCAATTTCACCCTGAGAAAAGCCAAACACTCGGTCTTGCGCTCATTTCAAATTTCTTGAACTGGAACCCTTGATGATATTGTTTCCAGCTATTGATCTAAAACAAGGCGAGTGCGTTCGTTTAAAACTTGGCGATATGAACCAAGCCACCGTTTATAATACCGATCCCGCAAATCAAGCAAAGGCCTTTGAATCTCAGGGCTTTCAATACCTGCATGTGGTTGATCTCGATGGTGCATTTGCCGGCCAGGCGATCAATGGGGAAGCGGTAGAGGCCATAATAAGCGCCACATCCAACCCTGTTCAATTGGGCGGTGGTATTCGCACCCTAACCCAAATTGAATCATGGCTGGAGAAGGGGTTGGCCCGCGTAATTCTTGGCACAATTGCCGTGCGTGATCCTGATTTGGTGCATGAGGCATGCAAGAAATTTCCAAATCAGGTGGCGGTCGGTATTGATGCCAAAGGTGGTAAAGTTGCCGTTGAAGGTTGGGCAGAAACTTCAAAATTATCAGTGATTGAAATGGCCTCACGTTTTGAGGACGCTGGCGCGGCTGCAATTATTTATACCGATATTGATCGCGATGGCATTCTTGCAGGCATCAATTGGGATAGCACATTGGAGCTGGCGCGTAGCACCACTATTCCGGTGATTGCGTCTGGGGGGCTGGCCTCGATGGACGATATTGATCGTCTGACCCAACCTGATGCAAAAATATTAGAAGGAGCAATCTCAGGCCGCGCCCTTTATGATGGGCGTATTGACCCCGCAAAGGCTTTAGCCGCTTTGAAGGGAGTTAGTGATGAGTCTTAAAACCAGAATCATCCCCTGCCTGGATGTAAAAGATGGCCGTGTTGTTAAGGGTGTCAATTTTGTTGATTTGATTGATGCAGGCGATCCGGTGGAAGCTGCAAAAGCCTATGATGCGGCTGGCGCTGATGAGTTGTGCTTTCTTGATATCACCGCATCATCTGACAACCGCGACACTATTTTTGAGGTTGTGGCAAAAACCGCAGAACAATGTTTTATGCCGGTCACTGTTGGGGGCGGAGTGCGCACTGTCGAAGATGTTAGAAAGCTTTTGCTTGCTGGCGCTGATAAAGTTTCCATCAATACTGCTGCCATTAATGATCCTGACTTCGTGGCCCGCGCTGCCGATAAATTTGGTAACCAATGTATCGTTGTTTCTATTGATGCCAAGCGGGTGAATAAGGAAAATGAAGAACTAAGGTTTGAGCTGTTTACCCATGGAGGCCGCAAAGCTACTGGAATTGATGCGATCGAATTTTCGCAATTGATGGTGCAAAAGGGGGCAGGGGAAATTCTTTTAACCTCAATGGATCGTGATGGCACTAAAGATGGTTATAATCTCCCGCTCACACGGGCGGTTGCTGACCAAGTCTCCGTTCCAGTCATCGCCTCTGGCGGTGCTGGCAGCCTTGATCATTTAGTTGAGGCTGTGACCAAGGGCCATGCAAGTGCTGTACTTGCAGCCTCGATTTTTCACTTTGGAACCTTTACGATAGGCCAAGCAAAATCTCACATGACGAAAGCTGGTATCCCAATGCGTGTACGAACATGACTGATTTTTCACTTCAAGATTTAGAAACGATTATCGCCAACCGCGCCAAAAGTGGCGACGATAACTCATGGACAGTGAAGCTGGTTTCGCAGGGTTTGGAAAAAGCCACCGAAAAATTTGGCGAAGAGGCGATCGAAACCGTTCTTGCAGCTGTTGGGCGTGATCAAAAAGGTTTGCGCGATGAAGCTGCAGATTTGCTATACCACCTCCTTGTTGTACTCCACATAAAAGGGGTATCAGTTGAGGATATTATGGGTGAGCTTGAACGACGTACGGCCCAATCGGGAATTTCTGAAAAAGCTTCCCGTAAAGAAAATGGCTAGTTGATTGATGCAAGATAAGTCACAACAATCAGAACCGTATCTTGAATTTGACGTTGATGAATGGGCAACTTTTCGTGCCGATACCCCTTTAACATTAACGGAAGAGGAAGTGACACGCCTTCGGGCCTTGGGCGATTCCATCGCCCTCGATGAAGTTAGCCGCATCTATTTATCCCTCTCTAGACTGCTGGCATCCCATGTTGAATCGACGATTGGCCTGTTTAAACAGCGCGCTAAATTTTTGGATCTCCATGGGCAAAAAACGCCGTTCATCATCGGAATTGCCGGTTCCGTCGCGGTTGGAAAATCTACGACGGCAAGAATATTACGCGAACTTCTTACCCGCTGGCCAGCCAGCCCGAAGGTGGATTTAATCACCACCGATGGTTTTTTGTTACCTAATAAAGAGTTACGTAAGCAAGGTTTGATGGACCGTAAGGGGTTTCCTGAAAGTTATGAACGTCGTGGCATCTTAGATTTTTTATCCCGCATTAAAGCCGGCGAACATCACGTCAAAGCACCTGTTTATTCCCACATGGTTTATGACGTAATCCCCGACGAATATACGGTCATTGATCAACCAGACATATTAATATTTGAAGGGATCAATGTGTTACAGGTTAGTGAGTTACCAAGGGACGGTAACTCCGTTCCTTTTGTCTCCGACTACTTTGATTTTTCTATCTATATTGATGCTGATGAAGATGTAATTCGCAATTGGTATGTCACCCGTTTTATGAATTTACGCGACACAGCCTTTCGCGACCCTAATTCATTTTTTCATCGTTATAGCACAGTTTCCAAAGATGCCGCCCATGCTATTGCTGTGGAATTATGGGAAAATATCAATTTAGAAAACTTACATCAAAACATTTTACCCACCCGTAAGCGTGCCGATTTAATTTTACATAAAGGTGCAGAACACGCGGTTGATCGGGTTAGTTTGCGTCGACTTTAGGAAGGCTAGACTTCTTCCCCAAAGCGATCACCAATCAATTCTTCAATCGCATCAAGAGCCTTTATGGCTTCTTCGCCGGTGGCGCTAATGTTGATTTTACAGCCGATTGAAGCTGCTAACATCATTAGTCCCATGATCGATGTGCCGCCAACCTGATTACCGTCTTTCTCGACGAATATTTCTGCATCAAAGGTTTCAGCCAGTTTGACAAACTTAGCCGAAGCTCTTGCATGTAAACCGCGCTCATTGACGATGACGACCGCTCTTTTGGTGTTCATGTTTTTCAGATCATTTCCCAGCCAGAACCTTACTGGCGATATTAATGTACCGCTTGCCTGATTCAACAGCTTTTTCCAGTGCTTTTTCTAAATTATCATCGCTACGAACACTGGCAAGTTTGATCAACATCGGCAGGTTTACTCCGGCAACTACCTCGATATTACCTGCTTCCATTATAGAGATTGAAAGATTTGAGGGGGTGCCGCCGAACATATCAGTTAAGATGATTGCACCAGAACCAGTATTTACATTGGCGACTGATTGAAGAATATCTTGGCGCCGCTGTTCCATATCATCGTCAGGACCAATCGAAACTGTATCCATTTGATCTTGGGGGCCAACAACATGCTCTAGGGCAAGTTGAAATTCTTTTGCCAAGGAACCATGGGTGACGAGGACAAGACCGATCATCGTTTGTACAAACCGTTAAATCACGTTGTTAAAGCAAGTATCTTTACATGCTCACCCTTAGTTGCAAGCAGTTTTTTAGCCGGGATAAATTTTATTTGTTACTGGAGTGGGTTTCTAAATAGCTGGTAACAATTTCACAGGCTAATTGAATGTTGTTCTTTGGTGCGTTGATTGTTGGCAGTTTCAACGTTCCTTTAAGGATGGCTGTATTTGCTTGCTCCGGCATCCGTTCCAACTCAGTTTGTTCTATCAGTTTGACAATCAAACTAAGTTGGGCTGAATCCTCAAAAGTAACATTTTGTATTCCGCTAAAGCGCCGCTCTGCCAGCCCCTTCGTTGCTTCAGGAGGTTGAGCGATAATTCCGTTCTTGTGGGGTTGTAAAATGATTTGATCATCCCCAACCCAACTGCTGAACAGGCCTCTATTTTTCCACTCCTGCACCAGTTGATGAGCAAGGCGGCTCTTGCCGCTACCAGAATTTCCTTGAATAATAATGCCGTCACAACCCAATAGGATCACAGATCCATGGCAAAGGGCGCTGTTTTTCAAGTGCTGGATCCGCCAGATCCACCAGATCCACCAGATCCATTGAGAGGAATTGTAACTGTAAAGCGCGCCCCACTTCCCTTCTCTGTTGGCTTGTTGCTCGCTTTTATGGTTCCATCATGCGCTTCAACAATTTGCCTTGTAATAGAAAGGCCAAGGCCGGAATTTTGGCCAAAATCTTCAACCCCGGGGCGATCAGTATAAAAGCGTTCAAATATTCGCTCTGTATTTTTCGGTGGTAGCCCTGGCCCATTATCACTAACCGTGATGACAGCAAGGTGGCCGCGCCTAGATAATTGAAGTTCAATATGACCGTTTTCTTTTGGAACAAATGATCGCGCGTTTTCAATCAGATTGGCCATAACCTGCCCAAGCCGCCCCTTGTGCCCAGTTACCATCCAAGCTGAATTGATGAAGTTTTTTGTACCAAGCCATTTGCCCGTTGGCTTTAGGGTTTGATCAATTGTGAGAGATAGCTTGGGCATGGGGTATCGAGCGCTTTCTCCCATTTTACTGTAAGTATCATGAAAGCCTTCGACCAACTCTTTCAAATCCACCAGCTCGGCATCCTCACGTGCCAATTCTGCATCAAGTCTTGAGGCATCTGAAATATCAGAGATCAGGCGATCAAGTCGGCGCACGTCATGCTCGATGATTTCCAATAGCTGTTCTTTTTGTTGTTTGTTCTTAGCAAGGGGCAGGGTTTCTACGGCTGATCTAAGCGAGGTTAAGGGGTTTTTCAACTCATGGCTAACATCAGCCGCAAAGCTTTCGATGGCATCCATCCGCGCATAAAGGGATTGGGTCATTTCACGTAGCGAAGTAGATAGGTGCCCAATTTCATCTTTTCTATCAGAAAAATCAGGGATCTGTTCACGGTTTTTAACCCCCAGCCTTACCCGCTCTGCAGCAGCTGAAAGGCGCCTTAATGGGCTGGCAATTGTTGAAGCCAAGAGGATTGATAAAAGTGCCGCAACTGATGCTGCCACCGCAAAGGTTCTAAAAATTGCAAACCGTTCTTTTGAGATGATTTTATCAATGTCGCCTGCCTCAGTAGAGAGCAGCAGTACACCAAGCACAGCTCTAAACCGTTGGATAGGAACGGCAACTGACACAATAGTGTCTCCGTCTTTCGTTCTTCGGGTTTCACTGGCCGGCCCGCCAGTTAAGGCAGTCACGACTTCTTTATAGGCCGTTCCATTACCATCCGGGCTTTCTTGATAAAGTGGCAAATCATTTTTCCAGAACCAGTTTCTGAATTGCAACCAATTGCGTTCAAAAAACCCAATTTCTTTGGCATTGATCGGTGGCAACTCATAACGAAGAATCTGGCCGCCTGAATACAATCGATCTGAATCCAAGATGATAATTCCGTCCCGGTCATAGATACGCGCACGGGTTCGGGTAGGAGAAATGAGACGACGTAGAATAGGCGCAACTTCTTCTGGGTTAATTGGAAAATCAATATTCTCCGTTTCACTTTCCATTGGATAGGTGCTCTCACCAGCTTGTAATTCAAGCAGGCGTTCTGGATCGATTGTGAATGAATCGGTATTGATCGTCGCCCGCGCAGAAATCGCTGCCGAGATGATTTCTCCTTGGGTGAGAAGGCTTTCTTCGCGTGCTTCAATCAAGCTGTCTCTGAATTGATTGAGAAATAATATTCCTGATAGCAGCACGAAGAGCGCTGCCATATTCAGGAATATTATTCGCTGGGTCAGGCTGGTAAAAACATAACGGCCAAAAAACCGCTTCACCAGCAGCTTTGCCCTTTTCCAGGTTGTCGGTCTTAGCGGCTTGGGTCGTTTGGGTTTATCTGCCAGCACTGTTGCTTCAACTTTAGATGGATCAGAACTTGCTGGCCATTTCTTTCCGCTTACAGGCGCGGTTTTGTTGAGGCTTAAAGGTGCGTCGCTCACGGCACTTAGCCTTCCCTAAACCGATAGCCGACACCATAGAGTGTTTCGATCATCTCAAAATCATCATCTTTTGCCTTGAATTTTTTACGCAATCGCTTGATGTGACTATCTATGGTCCGATCATCAACATACACTTGGTCATCATAGGCGGCGTCCATTAAAGAATCGCGAGATTTCACAACACCAGGCCTTTGGGCCAAGGCAAATAAAATAAGAAATTCTGTCACCGTGAGGGTGACGGGCTTGCCTTTCCATTCGCTCGTATGGCGCTCTTGATCCATGGTAAGGTGCCCGCGCTCAAGCAGATTTGTTGATCCACTTGCTTCACGAACCGCTCCCTCCGCCCGTGCTGTTGAACGGCGCAAAACTGCTTTCACCCGTTCCACCAAAAGTCGTTGTGAGAATGGTTTGGTGATGAAATCATCAGCCCCCATTTTTAAGCCAAACATCTCATCGATTTCATCATCTTTTGAGGTGAGGAAAATAACCGGCAAATCAGATTTTTGACGCAACCTTCGGAGCAATTCCATGCCATCCATCCGGGGCATTTTGATATCAAAAATTGCCAAGTCGGGACGCTTGAGCTGTAGTCCGTCTAAGGCAGAAGCTCCGTCAGTATAGGTTTCAACTTTGTATCCTTCCGATTCCAATGCAATCGATACGGATGTTAAAATGTTTCTGTCATCGTCGACAAGTGCGATTGTCGCCATGAAATAGTCTCCAATATAAAATCAACCTCAGTTTTATCTGTTGTAAACCTGAAGTTGAGGTCTGTTAGCATGAACTTAACGGTAAATAGGAACAAAGCCAAGAAATACGAGCTTTTTTACTTAACCATCGAATCGCAGATGGCCGTATAATTGCGATTAAAATGTGTTTGTTGGAAATTCGATATCTTGTTCCGTTTCTGATTTGAAACGGTTTAGTCTTTGCAAGAATATCCTCGCCTCTACAATTCATGAAAATTCAATCGATTTACTAGGGTGGTCGCCACTTTATTAGCCTTGTTTTTCAAGGCGCCGTCTGTCAAGTGTCTAGCGAACCTCCGACCATACAAGCAAGATATGCTAAGCTGATTGCCGTACTATTAGGTGGCTTTCAAAAAACTGTCTTTGTTGAACAATATCTATTCTAGGAATAACCATGACGCAGAGCGAAAACCAAAGCGGCCTTTGTAGCGAACTTTCTGGAGCAGAATCCATCGGTTTGAAAAACCTGTCCTTCTTGCGCTGGAATGATGATGAAAAAACATTGTTCGATTTGGCGTTAAAGCGCGGTGAAGGAATTCAAACCGCGAAAGGTTCACTTGCGGTTCAGACCGGCAAACATACAGGCCGATCCGCTACGGATAAATATATGGTGCGCGATAGCGAAACGGAAAATACCATTTGGTGGGATAATAACCAGCCAATGTCAGAAGAGCATTTTGATGTTCTTCATGCCGATTTTCTAACCCATGCAGAGGGCAAAGAATTATTTGCTCAAGATCTATATGGGGGTGCCGACCCTGAATACCGTATTGGGGCGCGGGTGTTTGTAGAATTTGCTTGGCATGCCCTTTTTATTCGCCACCTATTACGGCGCCCGGAAGCTTCGGAAATCCCCAACTATTCCCCTGATATGACAATCATCAACCTGCCTAGCTTTGTTGCAGACCCCGCCCGTCATGGATGTCGATCTGAAACTGTCATCGCCGTGAATTTAAAACGGGGTATCGTTTTGATCGGTGGCACTGAATACGCCGGTGAAACAAAGAAATCCGTGTTTGGTGCCCTCAATTATTTTCTTCCAGCAAAGGGTGTCATGCCCATGCACTGTTCAGCAAATTTAGGTTCAAAGGAAGATAGCGCCCTGTTCTTTGGTCTTTCAGGCACGGGTAAAACCACCCTTTCTTCAGATCAATCACGCACTTTGGTCGGGGATGATGAGCATGGTTGGTCTGATAATGGCATCTTTAATTTTGAAGGCGGTTGCTACGCCAAAGCAATTCGCTTGAGCGAAGAGGCTGAACCAGAAATTTATTCCACGACCCAGCGCTGGGGCGCCGTGCTCGAAAATGTGGTGATAGATGAAGCCACGAATGAGCCAGATTTTGATGATGTTTCCTTGACGGAAAATACCCGCGTAGCCTATCCCATGCATTTTATTCCAAATGCCTCTGAAACAGCGCGCGCCCCCCATCCAAAAACGATTATAATGCTTACAGCCGATGCTTCTGGAGTGCTGCCACCAATCGCGCGGATGACTCCAGCCCAGGCAATGTATCATTTCTTGTCTGGTTACACTGCGAAAGTTGCTGGCACTGAAAAAGGCGTGGTTGGAACGCAAGCGACATTCTCAACCTGTTTTGGCGCCCCATTTATGCCGCGCCACCCTAGTGTTTATGGAAACTTACTACGCGATAAAATTGCCACCCATAATGCCACTTGCTGGCTGGTTAATACCGGCTGGACAGGGGGCCCTTATGGAGAAGGATCGCGCATGCCGATCAAAGCTACACGGGCCTTATTACGGGCCGCCCTTGATGGTTCGTTAAATAATGCTGAGATGAGAATTGATGAGAATTTTGGCCTTGAAGTACCGCTTAGTCTTGAGGGTGTGGATGATACTTTGTTGCGTCCACGGGACACTTGGGCAGATAAGCAGGCCTATGACCTTGCTGCGCAAGACCTTGTCGCTAAGTTCATTGCGAACTTCACAAAGTTTGAAAGTCATGTCGATGAATTAGTTAGGGCTGCCGCTCCAAAAGCTGGTTAGCCATTAGCGGTTTAGGATCATATCGAGAATTGATTTTTTTGGCTTCTTTTGAATGGCCGAATTCACTCGGGTTTTTAAATCATCGCGAAGATTTGCCCCGTCAATATTTTGTTGGCTGGGTCTAAATGTTGGGATTGGAATTTCTTTCATAATACCTGCTGTATAGATCGGTTGCCCTGGTAGTTGCTTTACCTTCAAGGAAAGATGAGCCGCACCCATGAAATCGCGCCAGGTTTTAGCTGGCAAAGAACCACCAGTTATTTTTTTGGTGGGCGAGTTATCATCATTGCCGAACCAAATTCCGGTTATCAGATGAGCGGTGTGCCCAATGAACAGCGCATCACGGAAATTTTGGCTGGTGCCGGTTTTACCACCTGCGGGGTGCTTTTTGATGAAAGCTGCCTTGCCCGTTCCATTCAACATAACATTTTGAAGCATAACGTTCATCATGCGTAACTCTCGTTTTTTAACAGCGCGCACGACCACGTCTTTATTGCGTTGAAAAAGAATTTTACCCGCGTCCGTCGTTATCGATTGAATGAGGTAAGGCCGCGCACGAAGGCCGCCATTGGCAAATGGCGCATAGGCCGAGGTTAATTCCAAGAGGTTGACCTCTGAGGTGCCAAGACCAAGGGAAGCATTGGTTTTTAACTTTGATTTTATTCCCATTCTTGCCGCCGTGTAGGCAATGTTTTTTGATCCAGCCTCAACTGTCAGTTTAGCGGCAATGGTATTCAACGATAGGGACAAAGCCTCATCTAAGGTTACTTCGCCACGATATTCTTGATCGTAATTTTGTGGTCTCCATTTACCGAACGCAACGGGCTCATCAACATAAATCGAATTTGGCTCTTTCCCTCGTTCTAGTGCAGTGAGCCATACAAAAGGTTTAAAGGCTGAGCCTGGCTGGCGTTTGGCATCGACAGCACGGTTGAACTGGCTATCGCCATAATTACGGCCACCAATTAGGCTACGAATAGCTCCATCGGGCGCTAATGCGACAAGGGCTACTTGAGAAACGTTCCGCTTTTTCCCGTGTTTGTTTAGGGCATCAGTTAAAATTGCGTGCGCTGCTGTGAGCAGATAGGAATCGATTGTCGTTTTGACCACAACATCACCGGGCAAATCCCCAATCAAGCTACGCACCTCTTTGACCACCATATCTGCTATAAAATGCTCAGGGCCTGAGCGAAAATGCTGGGCATGTTCTCCCGGCTTCATGTCTTCAATATTTATGGAGCCAGGTTTTACATAACCCTCTCTTTGCATTGCCTGAAGGACAACGCGCGCGCGCCTTTGCGCAAGCTCAGGGTTTTTTGCAGGGGTGTATCTCGAAGGCGCTTTTAGTAAACCCGCCAACAATGCTGCTTCACCGATGGTTACCTGTTTAGCAGATTTACCAAAATAGCGCCGTGCAGCAGCGTTGACACCGGTCGCCCCCGCGCCAAAATATACGCGATTAAGATAGAGTTCTAAGATATCAGCTTTTGAGTAATTGGCTTCCAACCAAAAAGCTAAAATCAATTCTTGCACCTTGCGCCCAAAGGTGCGTTCAGGTTTTAAAAACAAATTTTTTGCCAATTGTTGGGTTATCGTCGATCCCCCTTGGCGCAAACGTAAGGAAAGAATATTGCGGCTCATAGCACGGGCAAATCCGATAGGATCAAACCCAAAATGGGCATGAAAGCGCCGGTCTTCGATGGCAATCACCGCTTGTGGAATGTAGGGAGACATATCTTCCAACCGCAATGCTTTCCCACCGGTAAGCCCACGGTTGCTGATTAAACTGTTATCAATTGCAACAATTTTAATATTCGGTGGCCGCTCAGGGATGGCCCAAGTGTTCGCGCTGGGCAGTTTGGTTGCATAGTAACCAAAAATACCAACAACTAAAATCAAGCCCCACAATGTTGCTACCGACCCCCAATACAAAACCTTGGGCAAAGGCCGAAACATTAAGCGAAGCCCACGCCACAACCAAAAACCATCAGATTTTTTCTTAACCGGTTTCTTTTTTTTCTTTGGTTTTTTAGCATGGGTAGTTTTTGTAGATTTTTTTAAAGGAGCTTTTGATTGGCTTACCCGATCCTTGGCTGAAACGCGCACAGTTTCCTTTGCGCTAACGAAGCGCGGTTCAACCCGTGATTTTGGTTTTGTGCTACGCGCCATAATGCCAATCAGCTTGCTGCTCATGTGAGTAATTCAGAGTAGTTTTTGCTAGAAGGGTGAGTATAGGCTGCGGGTCTTTAATCACTGGTAAAGGGATGCAATTTTTTTGATGCCAGCAACAATTTCCGCGTTTAAGTTCAAGGTTATGTAGTTTGATGGGCTAAAGCAGCCATTACCCGTGCCCAAGATCGGGTGCCTTTATGGTAGCTTTTGAGCTCATATTTTTCATTGGGAGAATGTATAGCATCGTTCGCTAAGGCAAACCCAATAAGTAGGGAATCCATCCCCAATTGACGTTTGAAATTCCCGACAATTGGGATCGAGCCGCCCATCGCGATGAGGGCGGTTTGTTTCCCCCATTCTTCCTCTAAGGCTTTTGCTGCCAGCGCAAGTTGCGGCAAGTGATAATCCAGCTGAACAGCTGGGCTGCGCCCGTGTTCGACGTAACTCACCTTACAATCTTTTGGTAATCGATCAGCGACGTGCTTCCGAAACGCGGCAGCTACACTGTCTGGGTCTTGCTCACCAACCAACCGAAAAGATATTTTCGCAGTAGCAGTTGCTGGAATGACCGTTTTGAATCCTTCCCCAGTATAGCCACCGATAATGCCATTTACCTCTGCCGTAGGTCTTGTCCAGACCTGTTCAAGAACCGTGCGATCAGCTTCTCCAGAGGGCATAGAAAGGCCAACTTCGGCAAGAAAATCATCGGCAGAAAACGCAAGCCCGTCCCACATTTGTTTAATCTCTTCAGGAACCTCCATCACCCCATCATAAAACCCTTCAAGGGTTACGGCGCCAGTATCATCATGCAGTTCTGCCAAGATTTTATTGAGGACATGAATTGGGTTTTGTGCCGCCCCTCCATAATACCCAGAATGAAGATCACGGTTGGCTGCATGAATGGAAATTTCATCACTGGTCATGCCCCGAAGGGAAGTTGAGATTGCGGGAGTTTGTCTGTCCCACATATTGGTATCGCAAACCAGAGCCAGATCACACGATAATTCTTCAACAGCAGATTCAAGAAAATCTTCAAGGGAGGGCGACCCCGATTCCTCCTCGCCTTCAAAAAGAATGCTGACCTTACAAGGCAGCGAACCAGTGGCCTCTAACCAACCACGGCAGGCTTCAATAAATGTCATCAACTGGCCTTTATCGTCGGATGATCCACGGGCATAAATTCGTGTTTCCCCATCGATTTCTTTAACCGTTGGAACAAAAGGAGGTGTGTCCCAAAGCTCGATAGGATCCACGGGCTGGACGTCATAGTGGCCGTAAAATAGAACATGCGGCGCCCCTTTTGACCCCGGATGATGAGCAACGACCATCGGGTGTCCAGGAGTTTCACGAAGGCTCGCCTCAAAACCTAACTCCTTTAATTGATCGACCAAAAATTGGCCGGCCTTCTTACATTCCCCTTTGTAAGTAGGATCAGTTGAAATGCTCTCAATTTTTAATAGGGAAAACAGCCGATCAAGCGAAGCGTCCAAATTAGCATCAATCGTTTCAAGGGCAGAATTCAGGTTTTTGTCGAGCTCGTTCACAGTGGCATTTCTCCAACAGTTGGGAGGTAAATGTTAACCGCCAAATTCAAAACGTCAAAATAAAAGTCCCGGAAACCTTCAAACATAACGCGAAAGTTCCCGGGACTAAGGACGCCTAATGCAAAACCCACCCAGGAGAGGGGAAAGGGTGTAATCTTGCCGCCTATTTAGGATATTGGGGATGACCCAAATAGGCAGGCCGATGCGTCATCGGCGTACCCTTAAACTGGGAATGAAGTGTGACAATTTCAAGACAAAGCTCTGGTAAAAATAGTTTAGCCCATGAATACTCCTCACAAAATAGTGAGGGATATGTGGTCTACGCCTTTCATGTCTTGCAATCTGCAGCCTCCTTGCCCATCGTAATTCGTGCGCAAATAAGGAAAATGAACTGATGAAAAAAGGCGATCATTTATTTTTAGTTGATGGCTCAGCCTATATATTTCGCGCATTTCACGCGTTGCCACCCTTAACACGTAAATCTGATGGCCTGCCAATCGGGGCGGTTTCTGGGTTTTGTAACATGCTCTGGAAATTATTGCAGGAAGCCCGTGATACAGCTGCTGGTGTTGTTCCCACCCATTTTGCTGTGATATTTGACTATTCTTCCACGACCTTCCGTAATGAGATTTACCCTGAATACAAAGCCAATCGAGAAGCCCCGCCTGAGGAATTGCGCCCTCAATTTGGGGTAATCAGACAAGCCACCGAAGCCTTTAATGTGCCCTGTGTTGAAAAACAGGGCTATGAAGCTGATGACCTAATTGCCACCTACGCACGAGAAGCCGGTGCCCTAGGCGCTGGGGTGACGATTATTTCTTCCGATAAAGATTTAATGCAACTGATAACGCCGCAAGTCATCATGTACGATACAATGAAGGATCGGCGCATTGGTGAAGCCGAGGTGATGGAAAAGTTCGGGGTTAGGCCAGAAAAAATGATTGATCTTCAAGCCCTTGCTGGAGATTCAACGGATAATATCCCAGGCGTGCCTGGAATAGGGCCAAAGACAGCCGCACTGCTTTTGGATGAATTTGGCGATCTGGAAACTCTTTTAGAGCGCGCCGGTGAGATAAAACAAAATAAGCGCCGCGAAAATCTACTAGAATTTGCTGATCAAGCCCGTATTTCAAAACGCTTGGTGACCCTTGATATTAACACGCCTCTTGATGTTCCCTTACAAGCTTTTTCTTTGGAACCCACAAACGGACCAAAACTCATCGGCTTTTTAAAAGGGCTAGAATTGAGCTCTCTTACCCGCCGGGTAGCAAAAGAAACGGATACTGATGCAGCTCTCGTAGATCCACTTGAAATTAAGGTTGATGGTTATGAAATGCGTGGGCCTGATTTGGATGGCGGGTCTGAAGATGGTGCAGAAAACAATACGCGAGCCGAAGCTGACTTGGCCGATGACGCCCTCCGCTTTACGCCAGCGGCCTTAGCCACAAATCGAACAACTAAAGCATCTTCCTCCACGATAGATAGCGCCACCTATGAAACCGTCAACGATGTTGAAACGCTAAAAAGTTGGATAGCCGAAGCAACTGATCTTGGTTATGTCGCAGTCGATACAGAAACCACATCATTAGATGCGATGCAGTGTGAGCTGGTTGGAGTATCGTTGGCAACCAGAGCTGGTAGAGCCTGTTACATACCGCTTGCCCATACAGATGGGGATGGGGGTGATATGTTCGCAA
>JAZGFF010000068.1:0-7676 GCA_036479095.1 Rhizobiaceae bacterium
GACAACAACGGCCAATGCTGCGCCGATACTCGCCCACATGGATCATGCTTCACAAGTCCTCTGGCCGGAGCTGGATGTGCATTTTTGTTCGGCAACTGACCAATGGTGCGGGGTGGCTGTTGCGGGCCCCAACGCCCGCAAAGTATTACAAGACGCTTTCGCAGGCGCCTTGGATATTTCCCCCAAGGCATTCCCTTTCATGGGCGTGGCAACTTTTAATTGGCGGGGTGTGACAGCGCGAATTTTTAGAATTAGTTTTTCTGGGGAACTGGCTTTTGAAATTAATGTCCCTTGGCGGTATGGTTCAGCCATGTGGGATTGCATTATGGAAGCTGGAGAAAAACACGGCTTGGTTCCCTACGGAACAGAAGCGCTTGGAGTAATGCGCATAGAAAAAGGCCATGTGGCTGGTAACGAACTTGATGGACGAACAACGGCGGCTGATATGGGGCTTGGCCGTATGATGTCGACCAAAAAACCTTTCATTGGGCAGGTTCTCGCAAACCGAAAGGGGATGACTGATCCCGATCGAGCCACCCTTGTCGGTATTAAGATGACGCAACAAGCAGGCAGGCTTCGCGGTGGGGCTCATCTGGTCTTGGATAAAGAACAATCCACAACTCAAGATAGCCTCGGTTGGGTAACTTCGGTTGCCGATAGCCCCGCACTTGGTTGCTGGATAGGCTTGGCTTATCTTAAAGGAGGCCTAGCTGAACATGAAGGGAAAACCTTATCGGCGGTCTATCCGTTGAAAGATGAGGCAATTGATGTGGAAGTTTGCTCCCCCCATTTCTTTGATCCCAAAGGAGAGCGGCTCCATGCCTAAGAAGATTGAAACTAATAAGATGGAAGATTTTCACGCGGTAACTCCTTTACAAGGCGCAACGATTGCGGGCACGGGGGTGAACATCTGTGTACGGGAAGGATTGGCAATCGCCCAACTTTTTGCCAAATCTGGACAGGGCGCCAAAGTTGAAAGGCTTCTTAAGATCAAAGGAGTTCCTTCCGTTGCTTCTAGTGTCAACGATGTTATCGCATTGCCGCTTTCTCCAGATCAATGGCTGCTAATTTCAGAAAAAGAAACCAACGATAACCTCTCCAAACGTATCGGCAAAAAAATCAGTAAATATGGTCATGTCTCTGAGCAGAGTGATGGCCGTGTGTGTATAAGAATTTCCGGTCTTAAAGCACGGGAATTAATGGCACGGGGCTGCCGTTTGGATTTACACCCATCCGTAACGCAATCTGGATTTTGTGCCCAAACCATTATGGCCCAAGTGGGGGTGATTGTGCATCAAGTCGATGAAGATCCCACCTACGATCTTTATGTATTATCTGGATTCGCCCATTCATTTTGGCATTGGCTTAACCAAACATCCGAGCAGTTCAACAGCTCATCTCCAAGTGTGTCGAGATAACATTGCGCGAAATTAGGCAGAAACCTTGGTTTCAACATCGTTGGAAATAGACGGTAAACACTCAAAATAAGGGTGTCTTTCCAGCTCCAGCGCAAAGCCGCGCTTCAGGCTCAAGATTCGTTATTCACCGAAAACAATGCATGTTAATGCAAACGCAATTTCCTTCTAGACCAAATACAAAAGCCGTTTTGCCAAGATCAAACACACTCAACTAACTATTGACGGCAGAAAAGATTGATGAGACAAACCATCATGATAATAGAAAAATGCGAAATGTTATTTGATCGAAGTAAAGCAAAAATAGACAGGCTTCGTAATTATTCTTTACTTAGAAAAAAATTCAAACAGGCTCTTGGTTATCCACTGAATTTGGAAAACCCAAAAACTTGGAGTGAAAAAATTCAGTGGCGTAAGGTTCACGTTCGCAACCCAGATTACACCCGTGCAACCGACAAATTGGAAATGCAAAATTTAGTCGAAGAGCTACTCGGCAAGAATGAGTGCGTTGGGCTTTTCGCAAAACTATTTGCCCAAACAAATAAACCTGATTCAATAGACTTTGATGCATTGCCGGCCAATTACATCCTCAAGCCTACCCATGGGTCTGGCTGGTTCAAGATTGTGACGGCAGCTTCGCCACAAAATTCTTCAGAACTGCGAAAATTGTGTAAGCACTGGCTGGCGCGGAGCTATGGATATCATAATCATGAGTGGGCGTATTTGGACATCAAACCAAGAATAATGGTGGAGGAATTACTCCAAACTTCTGACGGGAAGTCTGTCATGAATGTAAAACTTCATGTTGTCGGGGGGGAGATAATGTACATTTACGCCGTTGAAGATCCCTTTGGGGAAAGAAAGCCCCTCCACTTGACCCCAGATTGGCAGTTGTTACCAGAAGGTTCTCCAAAGTTTCAAGTTACCCCGGTCTTTGGCTGGGAAAAAATCAAACAGATATCAGAGCGGATTGGAGAATATTTTGATTACGTCAGAGTAGACTTTCTCGTTTTGGAATCGCGTTTTGTCCTCAATGAATTAACACTCTATCCAGCGTCAGGCATGGATTGGTCTGACACGCTTCCCATCTTAAAACATTTTGATGATAAGATCGGGAAAAAGTGGAATCATACCTTGGATGGTCGGCGCCAAGTTTAAAATGAGTGCTCAATTTTCGGGAGTCTTTTCGCCGCAAGGCAAGGCTGCATTTCAGGCGTAAGATTGGTTATTCGGCGGGGAATCAAGCTTACTTTTATCAAACGCAGTTTCTTGGTAAACCGAACACAATAGCCGTTCCTGATCAGTAATTTTTACTAAGATCAAGCCCCTTCGACCAACTATTGACGCAAGTCAGGATAGGTGAGACAAGCCGTCATGATTGTAGAAAAATGCGAAATGTTGTTTGATCGAAGCAAAGCAGCCATAGACAGGTTTAGTAATTACGCCATACTAAAAAGAAAATTTGAACGTTCTGTTGGTTATCCGCTAAATTTAGAGAATCCAAAATCTTGGAATGAAAAAATTCAATGGCGTAAGGTTCACGTTCGCAACCCAGAATACACCCGCGCAACCGACAAACTAGAAATGCAAATTTTCGTCGAAGAGCTAATCGGTAAAAAAGAATGCGTTGGGCTGTTCGCCAAACTATATGCCCAAACAACAAAGCCAGATTTAATAGACTTTGATGCATTGCCCGCCAATTATGTTCTCAAACCAACCCATGGGTCTGGCTGGGTCAAGATTGTCACGGAAGCTTCCCCACAGAATCCTGCAGAACTGCGGAAATTATGTAAACACTGGCTGGCGAGGAGCTATGGTTATCATAATCATGAGTGGGCATATTTGGACATCAAACCAAGATTAATGGTTGAGGAATTACTCCGAACTTCATCAGGGATGGTTGCCCAGGATGTCAAAATTCATCTAGTGGGAGGTGAGATAATGTTTATCTACACGGTAGATGATCGTTTTGGGGAAAGAATTCCGCTCCATTTGAACCCAGATTGGCAGTTGTTACCTGAAGGTTCTCCAAAGTCGCAGTTATCGCCGGTCTATGGTTGGGAGAAAATCAAAGAGATATCTGAGCGGGTAGGTGAATATTTTGATTACGTTAGAGTAGATTTTCTTGTCACGGAATCGCGTTTTGTCCTCAATGAATTAACGCTCTATCCAAGATCAGGCATGGATCGGTTTAGCACGATCCCTACCTTGAAACATTTTGATGAGATGATCGGTAAAAAATGGATTCATACCGTAGATGGTCGTCGCCAAAAGTAAATGCAACTTTTCATCAGCCGTTTTTATTACCCAGCCACTGCCAGTATGATCACCCCAGCAGCTACGATTAATGCAGAGATGACGCGCATTTCCCAAGGCCGTTCTTTGAACCAGATGACCCCAATTAGAGCTGCAATAATCACGCTGGATTCGCGAAGGGCAGATACGGCTCCAAGGGTTGTTAGGGTCTTTGCATAAATTGCCAATCCGTACGCCGCAGACGAAATCAAGCCACCCGCCAGCCCATAGCAATACAGTTTGGAGCCAACACTCTTAAGTGCCTTGCGGCGGAAAAATAAAAACCCAAAAGCTGGAATTATCTCCAAGAGAAACAGCCAGCCAATATAACCAAATGGATTGCCAGAAAGCCGCACTCCCATTCCATCGACAATCGAATAGGCGGCGATTGTAAAACCTGTCAGCAAGGCCGCATAGAGTGCTTGTTTATGGATGGAGCCAGCTTTGCGATCCAGCATCAACACACCGATGCCGATGGAGACAAGAGTGATCCCCGCCCAGGCACCCTTGCTTAAATACTCTCCCGCAAAAAATTGCGCTCCTAATGCAATCATCAAGGGGGCAATGCCGCGCGCAATCGGGTAGACCTGACTTAAATCGCCATGGCGGTAGGCCCAAACCAAAAACCCATAATAAAATAAATGGATGAAAGTCGATCCGGCAATAAACGGCCAACTCTCAGGGGCAGGGGGGAGGAATAAAAATACCATAACCAAGCCAAAAAGAGCATGGCCGAGGTTGACCAGCCCCATGGTCAAGACACGGTCAGTCGACCCCTTGATCATCGCATTCCAGAAGGCATGGAGGAAGGCTGCCCCAAGAACCAATAGAATTACAAATGCAGAAGGCGCTCCCATTTAGTGGGTTATCGAGGCCAAGGCAGGGAATAGGTTTTGACATTTGTGAAGAATTTCATCGCTTCCAAAACTCCTTCTTTGACGGCATTGCCTGAATCTTTGATGCCGCCAAAGGGCGACATTTCTATGCGGTACCCCGGCTGTTCCCAAATGTTCACCGTGCCCACATCAAGCCCATTAATAAAGCTAACCGCGCGGTTTAAATCATTTGTACAAACGCCTGAGGAGAGGCCGAAGTCAGTGGAATTTGATATCTCCATCACCTCATCGTCATTGTCAGAAACTCGCACAATTGGCACGATGGGCCCGAAGGTTTCTTCCATCACCAGCTCGCTGGCGTGGGGAACAAAATCAACGGTGATTGGAGGTAAAAGCGCGCCCTTCCGCCCTGGATCATAGAGCACTTTTGCTCCCGCTTTTTCAGCATCATAAACCCGCCGCTCAAAGGTTTCAGCAGCTTTCGCATGAACAACGCATCCAAGTTGAGTTTCCGGATCCATTGGATCGCCAAACTTGATTTCCCGGGCTTTCTTTTCGACCATCGGGACGAAGCGATCAGCTACAGATTCTTGAACCAATATACGCTTAACAGCCGTACATCTTTGCCCGGAATTACCAGTCGCTCCAGCCACTGCAATAGTGGCAGCTTTTTCCAAATCATCATCGCTCAAATCGTTTAAGATGATCAATGGGTCATTGCCACCCAGCTCTAAGGCTGTGCGTTTATAGGCAGCTTTAGTGGCGATCATCTTTCCAACTGGCACACCACCGGTGAACGTGATGATATCGATCTCATCATTGGTAATCATCTCATCGCCAATATCGGCTGGCATACCGGTTACGACTTGGAACATTTCTGGTGGCAGGCCCGCATCGTATAAAATATCAGCGAGCGTAATCGCGGTAAGGGGGGTGAGCTCCGTCGGCTTGCAGACCATGCAATTGTTGGTGGCAATAGACGGCGCAATTTTGTGCGCCACCATATTGAGTGGATGGTTGAAGGGCGTGATGGCAGAAATCGCATTCACCGGTTCCCGCATTGTGTATATTTTTCTGTCCTTACCATGGGGGGTCAAATCGCAGGAAAATATTTGCCCGTCATCAAGAATAGCGAGTTGCCCCGCGAGGGTGAATACGTCGTAAGCACGGCCCGTTTCATAAAGCGCGTGTTGTTTGCAAATGCCCAATTCAAGAGTCAGCCAGTGGGCGATTTCTTCGCGCCGCTCAACGATTAGCTCGCCTGTACGCAACAGGATTTTTTGTCGCTCATAGCGCGTGAGTTTGGGCTTATAGCCAGCCGCAATGGCGAAAGCTTTCGCCGCATGCTCAGAAGTCCCCGCTGGTACAGTGCCGATCACTTCATCCGTGTAGGGATAGCGAACCTCTACAACATTCTTGGTGGTGATTTTTTCACCACCAATCCGCATGGCTTCATGGCGAATTTCAAACTTACTCATGGTGATATCTCAACTTATGAATTGGGTGCAAGGTTAGCCGCGCGAGTGGCGTAGAAAAAGGCATCAAAATTACGAAGGGTTGGCACATCCGGCAAATCCGCCATCACCCGATTGACGATGAAGGGAACCTCCTGCTCCGTCAATCCGCCATGCGAGCGCAGGGGCTCATTTAGTGCTGCCAAATCATGGCGATGTTCGCTGGTTCCCAGTGTCATGTTTTCGCCTGAGATAATGACCAAATCTCCCATCCGATCTTCGGGTAATTCAAACCGCGCACAAGCTTCTTTTCTGTTTGCCACATAGATGATGTCATCCATGGCTTCGAGTTTGGCGATCAGCCCAGCTTCATCTGCTCCATCAGGGAGATAAGTCGTGGCAAATGCACCAAGGGCACCATGATGAACAACATAGGGATCGGTGATCGGCAGGATAACGCGGGCCTTATCCTTGCCCAACCATTCATCGAATTTGTCCTGTAGGTAAATCACGGAAGGCGAGCCATCAGCTTTGTGTTTTGGTTTCATGCCGTGATCGCCTGTAATGACAATCGCAGCACCCATCGCGTCCAACTCAGTTAAATGCCGATCGAACATTTCGTAAAAAGCATTGGCCTCAGGAACCCCCGGTGCATATTTATGCTGCACATAGTCGGTGGTGGTGAGGTACATAAGATCAGGCTTTTCTTCTCTTAATAGTTTTACACCCGCAATGAATACAAACTCTGATAGCTCTGCAGAATACACTTCTGGCACGGGCGTATCCAACCATTTTGATGCATTATCTACGCCGTGTTCAGCAACCGTGGTGGTGTCGGATTTTTCGGCTGAAAAACAAAATGCCCGACCTTCATCAAACTTCAATTCTGCCCCAAGCAACGAGCGCAACTTATCTTTTGCCGTGACGATCGCGACTTTTTTGCCGGCATTGTAGAAAGCACTGAAAATGGTTGGTGCGCGCAAAAATTTTACATCATTCATCATTACTTCTTCGCCCGTATCAGGGTCGATGAGAAAATTTCCACAAATCCCGTGAATGGCTGGCGGACGACCGGTCGCAATCGATAGGTTGTTCGGGTTGGTAAAGCTTGGAATCACACTGTGGGCAAAACGTACCGTACCTTCTTCTTTGATGCGTTTTAAGGTTGGCATCAACCCAGCTTTAATAGCTTCGTCAAGATAGGCTGGCTCGCATCCATCTAGGCAAATGGCGATTGCACAGGTTTTGGCAGTTTTGTATTCGCGCTCGTTTACGTTGAGTGAGTTTGTCATGTTTAGAATTCCGATTTCTTATTTGTTGCCTACCCTTGTGGGGGCGATGATTTGTTATGCGGCTAATTTTGCTCGTTCAATCAGAGCGCTATCTGGTGGGTCGGCTTTCGCAACACCCATTTCTTTCAATGCACTTGCCGCCGCCTCGACAACCTCCCTCATAATGGCTTCATCCATTTGGCCAATACAGCCAACCCGAAAGCTATCCGCCACCGTAAGTTTTCCCGGATAAATGATAAAGCCGCTTTCTTTCATCAATTCGTAGAACGTATTGAAGTCGAACGCGGGATCGGCAGGGTTGAAGAATGTAACAATAATAGGTGAGAGCCAGCGATCTTTCAGCAGGGTTTCAAATCCTAGTCCGCGCATACCAGCAACCATGAC
>JAZGFF010000069.1:0-6291 GCA_036479095.1 Rhizobiaceae bacterium
CGCTTCTTTATCCGTCTCATTCAATTTGACCAAAAACTCTTTTAATAGCTTTTTTAAAGCTTCATCCAAATTTTTCCGAATTGCGTGGGGGCCATGGGGAACCGGAGAAGATTTCCACACGGTTTTATAATCCTTCGTGCTTTTTCCTAAACGTTTTTCCAAAAGCGCTAATGTGCCTCTGCCATCTAGTTTTGGGGCATCAAAAGAGCCGTAGTCTGGAACCCACCCGAAAATCGCCGACGCACTATCCGTTTTTAAAGTTCTTATCGCATTTTCTACGGTGTCTTTATCATCCAGCTTCCACCCGTAGTCTTCAATACTGATACCCTGTTCGGACATTTGATATCTTGGTAAAATGTATCCCGTAAAAGAATGACGCCCCGGAATAAGAACCGTTTTACCCTTCAATAAACGCAAAGAGTTTATTTTAGTTTGCGCAAAAAGTGCAGATCGAAAACCGATAGCCCCATCTATTGTTTTTGGTGAAACCAAGGGCTCAATACACTTGCAAAGCGACCAAGCTGCAGAAAAAGCTGTAGCAGAATAAACTGCGTACTCAATTCTTGAGTTGATATGAGATTTTATCAGGGCTTGATAATCCCTAACGGCAAACACCTCAACAGGAACACCTAGGGCTTTTTGCAGGGCCAATCTAAAAGGTTGTGCCCTTCGCGTTTCCAAGATTGGACGATTCCCACCAATAATACCAACTCGAAATGTTCCAAGTTTTTTACGCCACTGTGAATCTGCCGCCTTGTCTTCACCAATGCTCTGAGCATGCGAAGAACACACTGCGATTCCATAACAAACCACACCTATCCCAGAGGCCACAAAAGTTCTTGGTAAACAAAACATAAACGAGTGTCGTATTTATTTAGCTCTTTGTGAAGACAACAACGATGAGTTTCATGATCTAAGGTTAAAATCGCAATTTTTCGAGGCGATTAAACCAGCCTTTTCACGCTGTTATGCTGATCACACAGTTATGCTGAGAAAAAATTTTGGATGAATTTGAGGTAAATATTGGTCAGTGTCTCCAAATCCTTCAGCTCCACCCGCTCATCGACTTGGTGCATTGTTTGTCCAACCAGACCAAACTCCAAGACCGGACAAACATCCTTGATAAAGCGCCCATCGGAAGTCCCACCAGCTGTTGATAGCTCAGGTTCTTTCCCCGCTACTTCAAGAATGGCACTGGCAAGGGAACCAACTAATCGATTGTCTTGAGTTAAGAAAACATGGCTGGTGCGGCCAACATAGGAGAGAGAATAATCGATAGGAGGCCTTGGCCCACCAGCAAGAGGTGCCCGTAAAGCTTGATCAATTGACGCTTCTTTCAAACGTCTTTCGATCTCTGATTTTATCGTTGTCTCTTCCCAAGTGTCATTGAACCGAATGTTAAAATTTGCCGTAGCTTTTTCAGCCAACACATTAAATGCTGGATTGCCAATATCGATAGATGTAACCTCCAGATTTGTCGGTTGAAAACTGTCAGTTCCCTGATCAAAAGAATTTTCCATCAAAACCTGGGTAAGAGCGATGATGCCCCGTGAAGGGTTGTCAGCTAAGTGGGGATAGGCGGCATGACCTTGGACGCCATTTACCGTGATCGTACCAGATAGAGAACCACGACGACCAATTTTTATGGCATCCCCGATCGTGTTGGGATTAGTGGGTTCACCAACAAGACATGCATCAATTTCTTCGCCATCTTCTGCAAGCCACTTAAGTACCGCATCAGTACCGTTAATCGCGGGGCCTTCTTCATCCCCCGTTATCAAGAAAGAGATCGAACCGGGAAATTCTATACCACTTTCAAGCTGCTCCTCAACGGCGGCTAGAAAACAAGCAATCCCCCCTTTCATATCAACCGCCCCACGGCCATACATAACCCCGTCTTTCACAGCCCCTTCAAATGGGCCCAAAGACCATGAATCTATGTCCCCTGTCGGCACAACATCGGTATGACCTGCGAAACAAAGGTTTGGGCTTTTAGTTCCAAGCCGCGCGTAGAGATTTTCAACATCAGGGGTGTTGGGAGCGGTTGAAATTTTACGGGTAACTTTGAAGCCAAGCGCTTCTAGGCGTGAATGTAGATAGCTTAATGCTCCACCTTCTTCGGGCGTCACGGAAGGACAACGAATGAGATCTCGGAGAATTTGAGCGGCTGGTGAAAGATTTGTCATCAGAGTTTATATCGTCTTTTTCTTGTGAAGAGGAGGTGGCCCGTAATCATTGTTTGTATCTTCACCAGCCTTAAACGAAAGCACCCCAAGGAGCATAGGCATAATAAAGGGGAGAAGAAAACTAAGACCCACAGCAAGGAGCGAAAACAATCCCGTATACCCTAAATCATGGAGCCGCTTATGACAAAGAGCATATAGATTATACGTCGATAGCAGCACCGTCAGGGCGAATATCACCAACCAAAAATGATAATCTGTATGACCCTTGGATACGGTATTAAGTTGTGCAATCGCGATCCACCAATAGGTTCCGATTAGTGCAGCACCCCAGCGGAACGACTGAACCCTCATTCTCCCTTGCAAAGAGAATAAAGCCCAGAATACCGATTGGGGGCCAGATTTGTTGCTCATTTATTGCCCAGTACTAATCCCGCAACAACTCGTTGATCGCGGTCTTACTGCGTGTTCTCTCATCAACTGTTTTCACGATAACCGCGCAATAAAGACCAGGGCCCGGTTCGCCGTTGCCCATTGGTTTGCCAGGCATCGCGCCTGCAACCACGACTGAGTAAGCAGGAATTTCGCCGTAGGTGATGGAGCCCGTAGCGCGATCAACAATCTTGGTAGATTGGCCAATGTAAACCCCCATGCCAAGCACTGCGCCTTCCCGTACGATACAGCCTTCAACAACTTCGGAGCGTGCACCGATGAAGCAATTGTCTTCGATAACAACGGGGCCTGCTTGCAAGGGTTCCAACACACCACCGATGCCAACGCCACCAGAAAGGTGAACCCCTTTACCGATTTGAGCGCAGGAACCAACCGTTGCCCATGTATCAACCATGGTGCCTTCATCAACGCGGGCACCGAGGTTTACGAAGGATGGCATGAGCACAACATTTTTTGCGATGTGGGCTGAATGGCGCACAACACAATTTGGCACGGCGCGAAAACCCGCATCGCGGAAGCGATTCTCTCCCCAGCCTTCAAACTTCGATGGAACTTTGTCCCACCAAACAGAATTACCAGAACCATTCTCAACGATACCCATATCATTCAGACGGAAAGACAGCAGCACCGCCATTTTAAGCCATTGGTTGACAGCCCAGTTTCCATCCTCTCCTTTTTCCGCGACGCGCACCTTGCCGCTGTCTAAAAGGTTGAGTGTTTCTTGTACTGCTTCGCGGATTTCACCTTGAGTCGCTGTGCCTATATTATCGCGGTCTTCAAATGCGGCTTCGATGGTGGATTGTAGTTCTTGAGTGTTCATGGTCATTTTCCTGAATAATTCGCTTGCGCCTTTATAACGGCGACTAAAATAGGAGCAAGCAGCAAGTGCCTAACCTTTGACGAAAAATCACAGCAAGGGTATGGGCTATACAAATTGATTTGATCGGGATTCTCTCATGACCTCTCATAAAATGCCACAACCACGTAATCCCCTCAAAGGATCACGAAAAGACCGCGAAGAGGCAAAGGTCGTTCCAGACACACCACAAACACGCTCGCCGGCCTATCGCTTGGCTTTTGACGACCAAGACTTCCTCTGTCGTCCAGAAACGCGGCCTATTCGTTTGCAGTTGGAAATGATGAAACCTGAACTGATGTTGGAAGAAGCCGGTATTATATCAACTACGGTTCTTTTTGGTGGTGCACGAATTGCTGAACCGGGCAAAGACCCGTGGGCAGCTAAAAACGAAGTGCAACGGAAAAGCCTAAAGGCCAGCAGTAAGTATTATACGGAGGCGCGGAAATTCGCCCAGCTATCCTCCAAGGCCTCTGAGAAAACAGGCTACACAGAATATGTGGTTGTCACCGGTGGTGGCCCAGGCGTGATGGAGGCAGGCAGCCGTGGTGCAATTGATGTGGGCGCACCGAATATCGCCCTCAATATTGTGCTGCCCCACGAGCAAGCCCCGAACGAATATGTCACACCTGAGTTCAGCTTCAACTTCCACTATTTTGCCATACGCAAAATGCACTTTCTGATGCGAGCGAGTTCAGTTGCTGTATTCCCCGGTGGGTTTGGGACAATGGATGAATTTTTTGAAACCCTCACCCTCATTCAAACGGGGCGAATGGAGCGAATTCCCGTCTTGCTATTCGGCAAAGACTTTTGGTCGCGTGTGATCAACATTGATGCGCTCGCCGAAGAGGGTACAATTTCGCCCGATGATGCGGATTTGTTTACCGTGGTCGACACAGCCGAAGAAGGCTGGAAAATTGTCTCTGATTTTTATGAGTTAAAAACATGAGTGAACCAACACAAGAAGAACTAGAGCACGCTCGCCTAAAAGGGCTGGGTCGAAAATTCTTTTCGCGGGAATGGATTTTCATCCGCGGTGTTCCCTCTATGAAATTTCTGCCTGATGAAGGGCCACTCGAGATTGCTTTTGCGGGGCGTTCCAATGTTGGCAAGTCGTCGCTGATCAATGCGCTGACCGCCAAAAAAGGTTTGGCGCGAACCTCGAATACCCCGGGGCGGACGCAGGAGCTAAACTTCTTCGTGCAAGA
Source organism: Rhizobiaceae bacterium (assembly GCA_036479095.1). Taxonomy (GTDB): domain Bacteria; phylum Pseudomonadota; class Alphaproteobacteria; order Rhizobiales; family Rhizobiaceae; genus Pseudahrensia. The sequence goes on from JAZGFF010000069.1 coordinate 4,701, forward strand.
CGGAGAATTTGATGCAGGCATCCCGCCGCTAGCACTGGTGGATATGCCGGGTTACGGATTTGCTAAAGCGCCCAAGGCGGCAGTGGAAGCATGGACAAAACTCATCTTCGCCTACCTGCAGGGCCGTAGCACCTTGCGCCGCGTTTTTGTCTTGATCGATTCGCGCCACGGTTTAAAAAAGAACGACCACGAAGTTTTAGACCTGCTCGACAAGGCCGCTGTTTCCTATCAGCTGGTTTTGACCAAGGCCGACAAGATAAAACCGCCTGCTTTGGTGAAGCTTGAGGCGGAAACCCTAGAGGCCATTTCCAAACGCCCTGCTGCGTTTCCCAAAATCATTGCGACCTCCAGCGAAAAAGGCCACGGGGTTGATGACTTAAAAGCCGCAATTATTTTTGCCTGTGGGTTTGGAGACAACAATGTATGAGCAACCAGAAAAACCAATATTCGGACCCGAATCCCCAAGACTCGACCCGCCCAATCCGCCTGAGATAAAAGTCTGGCGTTCCGTCGCTAAGGCGGTTTCTTGGCGGGTGGTCGGCACTATCGACACGCTGATTTTATCCTACGTTCTGATCACCTATATCGGACCATACTTCGGGATGGAGCACAGCAGCGGTGAGGCACTGGAGACAGCGGGCTATATCGCCATCGCCGAAGTGTTCACCAAAATGTTGTTCTACTTCTTACACGAACGATTTTGGGCAAACTTGAAATGGGGCGTAACTGTTGAAGACGGCAAACGTGCTGAAACATTGAGGCGCACGGGCACAAAAACTGCCACTTGGCGCACGATAGCGTCCGTTGATACGATGCTGCTGGCCTATTTCTTTACAGGCAACATAGGCACGGCGATTTCAATTGGTGGGTTGGAAGTGTTCACGAAGCTCGTGCTGTATTTCATTCACGAGCGTGTCTGGGCGAAGTTGCCGTTTGGTATCGATCACACGAATGATTGAGGGATCATTCGATTTGTTTGCTCTCATGGCATAGCCTGCGAGGCGCGGCGCATAGCGGCGGCTCGTTCTTCACTCGCTGTCCCTGCGATGACAAATTGACCTGAGTAGACTACTCATCCTTCACCCGTCCCCTTAGCTTCTTCGTGGTGCCGTGTTTGGTTTTTCTATCCATGCGCTTTTTTCGTGCGTTCATGCTGGGTCTTGTCGGGCGGCGTTTTGGGGGTGGGGGTGCGGCGGCTTCGGCTAGTATTTCGATCAGCCGTTTTCGTGCATCATCGCGGTTTCTCTCTTGGGTGCGGTGGCTTGTGGCTTGTACTAAAATCTCGCCATTCTTGTTCAGCCGCCGGCCAGCTAGTTTTTCAGCCTTGGCAATAATGTGCCAGGGCAGGGTTGCGGCGGCGCGGGGATTATAGCGCAGCTGTACACCCGTCGCGAGCTTGTTGACGTTCTGCCCCCCCGGCCCGCCAGAGTGGATGAACTTCTCCACCAGATCGCTTTCTAAAATATAAAGCTCTTTATCAACAGGGATGCGAATTTCGGCCATGATGCTGCATAGCTCTGCTTGGAGAATACATCAAATTATTAACGTCATCGACAAATCAAAACAACCGAATCAAAAGGCGGGTATTCAG
>JAZGFF010000070.1:0-13871 GCA_036479095.1 Rhizobiaceae bacterium
AAAGCGAGTGTGTGCGGGATTTACCTCCCCCTCAAATAATCTCCGCCATCGCCTTCAAAAACTTCAGCACTTCTTCTTCGCTGTTGTAGTGGCAGAGGGAGATTCTTATGCAGTGTTCTAAACCTAAGGGGCGCAGGATTTGGCCAGAGTAATGGTCGGCTTTGCGGATGTGGACGCGGATGCCGCGCTTGGAAAGCTTGGCGATGATTTCCTCGCTGTCGCGGTCTTCAAAGGCGACGGAGACTAAGCCCTTGCGGTCTTTGTTGTCTGCACCGCCGACAAATATTACGCCTTGCATGGCTTTCAAGCCCTTGAGATTGCCTTTGCCGTTTATCATCACCTCAACCAGTTCGGCTTCTTGAACGGCCATGGCGCGGCCTGCGGCCTCTATTCTGGGGCGTTTTTCTATGGCGTTGGAAACGCGGCTTCCGAGCCATTCGAGATAGTCCACCACTTCGGAAAACGTGGCGTAGGAACCAGCGTCGCGGGTTCCAAGCTCCCAAGGTTCGCCTGGGGCATCGATGAGATGATCGTGGGGCATGGCGGCAAGGCGGTCTGAAATCCAGGCGATGCCGTAGCCGTGGCGGGAGAATACTTTGTAGGGGGAAATAACGTAGCCATCGATGTTATAACTGTCGATATCGACACCGCCGTGGGCTGCGTGCTGGATGCCATCGACGATGATGATGCACGCAGGGGAAACATTGCGGATGGCGGCTGCGATTGCGGCCACATCAACATTGATGCCGCTGACAGGGGACGTGTGGAGAATGGTTGCAACACGGGTATCGGCGCTGATGTGGGGCAGATAATCCTCGGTGGTGACGGTTCCTGTCTCATTATTGTGGGGAACGGAGACGTAGCTTTTGCGCGCGATTTCGGCCCAGCGAACGCAGGCGCTGCGGGAGGCTGGATGCTCCACCGTACTGCCGACAACTTCGCCGCCTTCGGGGGTTCCAAGGCAGGCGGTTCTTATCAAGCGGAACAAAAGTTCCGTTCCGCTTTCACCGACAAACACTTGGCCTTTTGGCGCATTGAGGAAAGCGCGGATGTCTTCTTTGGATTGGGCAATGGTCGCCGCGCCATGGTGGGCGGCTGGGTTATTGCGGCCTTGGTTATCGGGAATAGCCGCAAACTCTGCCGAACGCTCAACCACAGATTTCAATGTCAACGCACCGCCGGCATTTTCAAAGAAAATCCTCTCCCCCTGTTCTGGACACCGATCAACATGGGCAAACCGACCTCTAATTTCTCCCATCAGGCCAGGTACACTCGTCAGCATGATCAAATCCTATATTGGCAATAGCAGCCTTTGCTTCACACGGTTTTGATCGATTAAACAAGAAAAAATTGATGCATCAAAGCAACGCTTAACGAATTTCTGCTATGACTTCTCAAAAGCCCATTGCATCGTGGGCAATTCTCATCATATTACCCAACTCTGGGGCACATGATTCATAATTATTGGGACTGGCCCTTGCACATTTTCAAATCCCTGTTCAATTCACGATCATCTGTGGCTTCTCGTTTTGCCATGCTGATGGTACTTGCCACCGTGTTAAGCGGATGCACCACCAGCAGCGCCCTTCGTTCCGGCCCCTATAAAGTTCCCTCTGCGCGCTATGCGGCGCTGGTGATCAATGCAAATTCGGGGAAGATACTCCATTCCGTTCGTGCCAATGCAATTCGTTTTCCAGCCTCATTGACAAAAATGATGACCATGTACTTGGCATTTGAAGCAATGAGCACTGGGCGGATGAACAAATTGACCCTCATACCTATTTCTTCACGAGCAGCGCGCCAACCTGCCTCTAAACTGTACCTAAAAGCTGGCCAAAGCATTTCTGTTCACAAGGCTCTTGAGGCCATCGCAGTAAAATCGGCCAATGATGTGGCCTATGCCATGGCAGAATTTTTGAGTGGCAGTGAAGCGGCCTTTGCGCGGCGCATGACCAGCAAAGCCCGGTCTCTTGGCATGGCCTCCACGACTTTCCGCAATGCCTCTGGACTTCCAGACAAACGGCAGGTCACCACGGCACGGGACATGGCAAAGCTAGGCATCGCCCTGCGCCGTCGCTATCCTCAATACTATCACTATTTCTCCAAACGCTCCTTTTCCTACCATGGGCGCACCATCCGTGGGCATAACAAAGTATTGGGTTTGATGCGGGGCGTTGATGGCATTAAGACTGGTTACACCCGCGCTTCAGGCTTTAATCTCGTCACCTCTGTGCGTACCCGAAAGGGGCGTATTATTGGAGTTATCTTGGGGGAAAACTCAGGCAGAACTCGCGATCGCCATATGGTGCAATTGATCAATAAATATGCCCGATGACCAAAAATCGTGCCGATATGAAGCCGGGGCGTGATGTATCAAGGCTGATTGAAATAATGGCCGCCTTGCGCACCCCTGTCACCGGCTGCCCCTGGGACTTAGAACAGGATTTTCGCTCCATCACCCCCTATACGATTGAGGAAGTCTATGAGGTCGTAGATGCTATAGAACGCGGTGATCGGGAAGATCTGCGTGAGGAGCTCGGCGATCTACTTCTTCAAGTGGTCTATCACGCACAAATGGCTGCTGAAGAAGGTTCATTCGATTTTGCTGATGTGGTCGAAAGCATCACCACAAAAATGATCCGCCGCCACCCCCATGTTTTTGGTGATGAGAAAGCCCGAAGCGCTGGTATGGCCAAGGGGGCGTGGGAGAAGATCAAGGCAATAGAGAAAGCTGAACGGGCAGAACGGCGTAAAGAGCTGGGCTTGCCGCCACTGGGTGAGAATAACTCCCTACTAGATGATGTTCCTCGTGCCATGCCGCCTGTGCTGGAGGCCGTGAAATTACAACAAAAAGCTTCAAGGGTAGGATTTGACTGGAACGATCCGAAGGCAGTTATCGAAAAAATTCGAGAAGAACTGGATGAATTCGAGGCCGAATTAGAGGTTGGAGATAGGGATAAGATGGAGGGTGAATTGGGAGATGTACTGTTTGCATTGGCAAACCTAGGCCGACATCTGGAGATTGACCCCGAAGGAGCAATCCGCAGAACGAACAATAAATTTCGTAGAAGATTCAAATATATAGAAGATAATATTAAATCAAAAAATGAAACAATCGGAAGCGCTAACCTAGAAACGATGGAAGCGCTTTGGGAGGAGGCAAAAACTAAATCGAAATAAGTCTGGGAACTAAATTTGGGACCTAAGTCTGGAATTAGAACTGCGATTTCTTCTCCTAGCCCTGCAGTCTTTCTTTAAAATAGCCGAAGACATCATTCAATGCTTCGACTGTTGGTGACCCTTCTTCATCGCTAAAGTGGGCCGTAAATATTGCATGTTTATTGCCTGGAAGTGTTTTCAGTTTGATGCGCTCTTTTTCGATATTAAAAGCATTATCAATCGCATTAAACTTTGCCTTTGTGCATAACTTATCCCCAGCGAAGCGAAAGGCGAGCATTGCACCTTTTTTATCGAGGGCGGAACGAACTTGTTTCACATCATCATCTGACATATGCAGCGATTTCTGAGAGAAAAACGGTAATGAAGGCTGGGAAGCTACCCCGGCTAACACAGCATCATCGGCCATTAGGGAAATGGCAAAATTACCGGTGAGACACATACCAATAACCCCAATACCTTTGACCTGATACTGCTCTTTCAACTCTGCACATAACGCCCGCAGCCAGTTGGTTATAGGGCTACTTTTTTTCTTAGAAAACAGTGAAAACTCCCGCCGCATGCAAAACAGACGCACCATGTTCCCACCAAATGCAAATTTGCCGATTGGTCCAAACAGGTGTGGCATAACCACTCGAAAACCCTGATCGACAAGCTTTTCGGCCAATGTGATGGTCTGCGGCAAAATGCCCGGCAGCTCCTGGATGATTAAAATTACTGGCCCCGTACCCAATGTATAGACATCATGCCCTAAGGGCTCACCATCCACTGCACTGGATTCAAAACGTGTCTTTTCCCAACCATCGATCATACCAAATCTCCCAACTTAATTTATAAAATATCAGCAACAGTGCCCATGCCCTCTCGCTTTGCAGCTTCAAGTATCGAATGGGCACATATTAGGTCCTCCGATGCAATGCCTAGGGAACGAAACAGAGTAATTTCCTGTTGCGTTTCACGCCCACGCACTTTGTTCTCTAACAGTTCTCCAATTTCACCAATGACATGGTCTTTCGTGATCCGTCCGGTTTCTATCGCACCGAGTATATCACCCGATTGGGCAAATGCAGAAGGACGATAGTCAACATAGAGGGATGACATTGCCACCACGTCTTCATCAATTTCACGCATGATGGGAATTGAAGCTCCAACCGCGTTGATGTGGCACCCCTCGTCTATCCACGCACCTTTTAAAACCACTTCTTTGGATGAGGTTACAGTGCAGATGATATCAGTGCCCCTGACAACTTCTTGCGCGTTGGTAGAGGAGTAAAAACCGATGCCAGCATGGTTTTCCCTCATCTTTGCAACAAATATTTCTAATTTATCTTCGCAGCGCCCCACAACTCGAACTTCTTTGATGGAACGCACCGCAAGCATGGCGTGAATGTGAAATTCCGCCTGCTCACCGCAACCGATAACCGTCAGAACGCTAGCATCTTTTCGAGCCAACAGATTGGTTGCAACCGCGCTCGCTGCGGAGGTGCGAATTGCGGTTAGTAGACCAGCATTCATCATTGCAATGGGTGTGCCGTGTTGTTTTTCAAATAATAACATCAAGCCTAAATGCGATGAATAGCCATGAGCGGGGTTGTTCGGATAAAGACTGATAAGCTTAATTCCAAAACAGGCGGGGTCATCCATGACACCGGGCATGATGCCAAGCATATTGGGTGCCTCCACCTCCATCGCATGGCGTAGTGGTAATTTTGCTTTCCCTGATGAAGCTGAAATCAAAGCCTTCGCTACCAAATCAATGGCCTTCTCCATCGGCAGCAAGGTTGCCATTTCTTGAGTGGATAGAATGATCATTGCTCGCTGATCTCACCCTGTGGCCAAGGGTCTCCCGTTATTTCCAACCCAAGCACCTCTTCAAGTATCGCTAAGTAGGCCTTCGGCCTTGTCACATAGGGAAAATGGCTACCAATCTTAAAACGATAAGCACGTGCGGGGTTAAGCCTTTGGCGCACCATCTGGCTAATTGGTTGAGGGATGAGTTGATCGTCCAATGATTCAACGGTGTAGCATGGATACTCTCCAATGGCGCCCACAGCCAGCTCAGGAGCCTGTTGTAAGGCTTTCAAGCGCATCCGCATCTCACCTTCAGGAATTCTTCCACGCACTTCTTCAAGAAGCAATTCAACCAGTTCTCTACTTTCAGGCGCCTGTTTCAACGAGCCCTGCATCTTCTCAACAAAACCAGCTCGCAAATCATCAATTGGGGTTGCGTCAATATCGAGACTGTATGGGGGAATATTTTGGAGGAGAGCCACAGAGTTCAATGTGTTTGCAGCAATCAAACTATCAATACTTGATGGATGCGCATCGGCAATAAGTTGGGCAAGATAACCGCCAAGGGAAGAACCAAGCATGGTTACGCTCGTAATTTCTTTCGCCACTAAAAAGCTAGCGATATCAGCCACCCAATCTTCAATTAAGCCTGAATCTGGATAGCTAAAGGAAAATATCCTCGCTCGAGATTCTAAAGCGCTAATTTGTTGCCATAAAATATCGGCGCGGCCTAAGGTTCCAGGCAGCAAGAACAACACGGGGCCAACGGTTCCTGCCTCGATCACTCCCCACTCGCGGCCATTCAATTGCACAGGCAATTCGGGATGGTCTTTTGAAAAAGCCTCGCGCGAATTGATGAGAACATTATCCATCCTCAAGCAACCTTTGCGAGCAATTGTTGTTTGAGAGCTGCTGCCACCCGTACCTTCATCAACAAAGTTCCATCTTCTTGATCGCTCCGCTCAATCACGTGTGCATTTTCATAAATCCAATTGAGATTACCCATGGCCTTAAGAGGCAAAGTAAATTCCAAAACATTATCAGAACCAGCAATACGCTCCTCAATCAATTTCAGTAGTGGCGCACTCCCCTCACCCGTAACAGCTGAAACCAGCAGCGCCGCATTCTCCTCTGTGCGGGTTGCCCGAATGGCCTCAAGAGCATCTGGATCGAGCAGATCAATTTTATTCCAAATCTCCACCACGTTCTCATGGCCCTCTTCTTTTACGCCCAGTTGGGAGAGGATGTTATAAACATCTTCTGATTGCGCTGCTGTGTCGGGGTCAGCAATGTCGCGTACATGGATAATCAATTCAGCTTCAAGCACTTCTTCAAGGGTCGCACGAAAAGCAGCCACAAGGTGTGTTGGTAAATCAGAGACAAAACCAACAGTGTCCGACAAAATCACCTGCGTCCCCCCAGGCAAATGCAATTGGCGAAGGGTCGGATCAAGGGTGGCGAAGAGCATGTCTTTGGCCATCACCTGCGCACCCGTTAGTTGGTTAAAGAGCGTCGATTTACCTGCATTGGTGTAGCCGACAAGGGCAATGACGGGATGCGGAATTTTCTTACGCTGGGAACGATGCAGAGTTCTGGTACGGCGTACTTTTTCTAATTCCCGTTCAAGTTTATTCACCCGATCTTGCAATTGTCGGCGATCAGATTCAATTTGCGTTTCGCCAGGCCCACCCAAAAATCCAGAGCCACCTCTTTGGCGCTCAAGGTGTGTCCAGGAGCGAACAAGGCGCCCCTTTTGGTAATTCAAATGGGCAAGCTCAACTTGCAATCGACCTTCTTTCGTTTGGGCGCGGGCACCAAATATTTCCAATATCAGCCCAGTTCTATCAAGAACTTTTGCATCCCATTGCTCTTCAAGATTACGTTGCTGAACTGGTGTTAGCGGATGATCAACAATCACAAGGCCAGCATCAAGTGCTGCGATCACGCCTTTCAATTCATCTACCTTACCGGAACCAAACAAGGTGCCTGGTTTTATTTTCGCTAAGGATACAATTCCAGAATGAACCACATTCAGCTCGATTGCGTTGGCAAGGCCAACAGCTTCAGCAAGTCGTGATTCCTCGCTTCGATCATGGAGCCGTTTTCGCCCGGCAGCAGCAACAGCGCGTTTGCCAAGGACGGGTACAATGACAACGGCTTTTTCAGAGGCGCGCTCTTCACTTGTATCAATTTGAAAACGGGCTTTGCCGCCTTGTTCAAGATCAGACAGAATCAAACATCCTTGGATTACTCTTCAGAATCATCCATGCCATCCGTTTCACCGCCCTCAAACATGCTCATCGGCTCCCCCGGCATAATGGTGGATATCGCGTGTTTATAAACCAATTGAGAATGGCCATCGCGGCGCAATAACACGCAGAAATTGTCAAACCAGGTAACGATTCCAGTTAATTTAACCCCATTTACAAGAAATATGGTGAGCGATATTTTATTTTTACGTACGTTGTTAAGAAACGCATCCTGCAAGTTTTGTTGTTTTTCGGCCATATTTTAGCCCTTCCTCCCGCATCATTGAAACTCATTATATGCAGCATTTGATATACCGCAATGGCAAAATATTGTTATCGACTACGCCAATATCGAGCGCTGAACAATCCGATCACCGCCAACACTTCAAGACGGCCAAAAAGCATCAGTACCATCAGCACCATTTTGGCTTGATCACTGAAGGCCGAATAGGGTGGCCAAGCTTCTGTCCCAGGTGATGCCCACCCTGAATTATAGACTGGCCCCGCGGTAGAGAAATTTGAGACTGTTGCCGTCATTGCCGCTTCAAAAGGGATCCCAGAAGTCGCGATAATAATCGTGCCAAGGGTGATGACGATAATGGCAACAACAAAAAAGCTCCAGATCGCCTTCATTAAGTTCATATCATAGGTTTCAGAGCCAAAGTGAGACTGGCCGACTACGTTTGGATAAACCAAACTATCCAATTCACTCCAGGAACGAACCAGCATGCCGCCGATGCGATAATGCTTCAAACCGCCCGATGTCGAAAATGCGCTCCCACCGATTAAGATCAAAAAGATCACAATCACCAATGGAATCAATGTGAAATATCCGGGTCTGGTTTCAATCCCGCTGGTCGAAATCAGAGAAGCAGCATTCATGAATGCTTCAACAATTGCTCCATTAAACCCATTTTCCATGCCTGCGGAGGTGACAATGAGCGAGTAAAAAAATCCAAATGTGACCAGTCCCATCAAGACAATCACCGAGTAGCTCTCCCGATGATGGGATAACTGATACAATCTTCCAGTCACAACCATCCTTTGCCAGAATATACTTGTCGCCCCCAACAATAAAAACACCCCAAATATGAGTATTCCACTGGTACCAAGAACTTCTTCAAGACTTTTGTCGAAAGGTAAAAATCCGCCCGTCGAGGTGGCGGTCATCGCTAAGGTAAGCGCATAGAATGCCCTGGTACCCGTGAGGAAGAAAGCGATGAAACAAACCACCGTTAGCGATACATATAGGAAGGCCAAATTCATCACGAATTTCAATAAACGGCCATCTGCCAACCTCAAATCAGCACCGACAGTCAAACTGTCACGCCGTTTTGTAATGCCGCCAATACCGAGGGGAGCAAGAATAATGATGATGCTCATTAAGGCCAGAAAGCCACCGATCCATTGTAATTGTGATCGCCAAAAAATCATCGTCTGCGGCCAATCTTCTAGACTATTGACGATAGAAGAACCGCTGGTTGTTAACCCTGAAACCGCCTCGAACAATGAATCAACGAAACTCAAGCCAATTACGTTCTCTATCGGCAAAGCCGCGATGAGGGGAAGGACCAACCAAACGAGAGATAGGAGAACAAGACTTCCGATCCGGGGAACCTGTCTTAATCTTCCAAGAATTGATAACACAGGCCCGCCGAATATGAACCCACCAAGTAGAAGGTAGACCCCCAGTCTTTGTGCTACGCCAATTTCCCCTGTCAGCAACCCCACAAAAATCGGGCCGATAAGGGAAACTGTCAGCAACAATCCAACACAGCCTAAATAGAAGACAACCGCCAGCATCAGAAAAATTCCAAGCTGACCCTGAACATTTGCTCGACCTGCTTGACGCGCTCTGCGGTCGCAAAAATTACAATGCGGTCTTTGGCTTTGATGACCGTATCCCCATCAGGAACTGATACCTCGTTATCACGGAAGATGGCTCCAATCCGCACTCCATCGGGTAAATCTAATTCGCGCAACGGTGTTCCAACCAATGGCGAAGTTTCCAAAGCTTCCGCCTCAATGATTTCCGCTGCTCCATTTTGCACCGAATGGACACCACGAATTCTACCACGCCGTACATGCTGCAATATCTTAGAAATTGTTACAGAACGTGGATTTAGGTGGGCATCAATCCCCAAAGTTTTGGTAAACTCGTAATAACTGGTGTTGTTGAGCAGCGTCATATTGGAAGCGCAACCAAGCCGTTTGGCCATAACACTGGAGAGGATATTGACCTGGTCATCATTGGTCAGCGCAACCATTAAATCGGCATGCTCAATATCTGCTTCAACCAATATCTGCTGATCCAATGCGCTGCCATGCAGCACGACAGTTCGATCAAGCTCATCCGCTATTTGAATCGCGCGCTCTCGGGAGCTCTCGACAACTTTCACTCTGGCAGAAGATTGACGTTTCTCAATCGCTTGGGCGACATAGAGGCCAATATTCCCTCCCCCGACGATAACAATTCTGCTTGCAGTTGGCTCTTCATGACCAAATAAACTCAGTGTCCGGCGCACCCGATCACTTCGTGCAACAACATAGGCCAAATCCCCTGCCATCATGGCGTCATTTGAATGGGGTACAAACAAATTACCAGCCCGCCAAATTCCCGTCACAACAGCAGAAAGGTCTGGGAATAACTCACTCAACTGCCCCAGTGGGGTATCAATCACAGGGCAATCGTCAAAACATTCGATAGCGATCATCGAAATTTGTCCGTCCGCAAAACGCACCGCGTCAGTAGCACCAGGCAAAGCGATGCGGCGAAGCACCATTTCCCCTACTTCAATTTCAGGGGAAATAATTACATCGATCGGCATATGCTCGCGGGAAAATAAATTACCAAACTGCGGTAAGAGATAGTTTTGAGCACGGATACGAGCAACTTTGGTTGGAACTTTGAACAAGGAGTGGGCAACTTGGCATGCGACCATGTTCACTTCGTCATAGAGCGTGACAGCAATGATCATATCAGCGTCATTTGCACCTGCGGCTTGAAGGGTATCAGGCTGGGAGCCATGGCCGATGAATCCACGCACATCTAAGCGATCACGTATGGCCTGGACCAATGATGCTGAATTATCAATGACGGAGACGTCATTGCCTTCGTTTGCAAGTCGTTCAGCAATGCCGTAACCGACCTGCCCCGCTCCACAAATAATAACTTTCATAACACTTCTGCCGTTCCCATCAGCAAATCAATAATTCATTATAGGCCAAGTGATTTCAATTTGCGATGCAATGCTGAACGTTCCATCCCAACAAATGTTGCCGTCTTAGAAATATTTCCCCCAAATCGGGTGATTTGTGCCTGCAAATAGTCTCGCTCAAATACTTCCCTGGCCTCCCTTAGCGGCATCGACATGATATGATCATCCCCGACACCAGGGGTTTTGGGTAGCATATCGCTGATCTCTCCGGGTAACTTATCGGCGCTAACCGCTTCCCCATCATCGCCACGGGACAGGATCATTAGTCTTTCTACATTGTTGCGTAGCTGGCGTAAGTTTCCTGGCCAATCATGGGCTTGAAGAACGGCCATTGCATCTTCGCCGATCTCGCAGGCTTTCACCCCAGACTGCGCCTCAATTTGTTGCATGAAGGCCGCGATCAATCCCACAATATCTTCACGACGCTCAGCCAATGAAGGTACTTGAATTGGCACCACTGCTAACCGATGAAACAGGTCTTGGCGAAATTGCCCTTCGCTAATTCGTTCTTCCAAATCAATTGATGTCGACGAAAGAACGCGCACATCAACCTCCACCTTTTTGGTACCCCCTACCCGCTCAAATTTTTGTTCAACAAGAACACGAAGAATTTTATTTTGTGTATCGCGCGGCATCTCTCCCACTTCATCTAACAGCAGAGTACCCATATGGGCTTCCTCGAGAGCACCAACCTTTGTTTCCTGCCCTTCCAAGGCCTCTACTCCAAACAGCTCAACCTCCATGTTTTCCGGAGTGATCGCTGCGGCGTTAAGCACGACAAAAGGGCCATCAGCCCGGCTTGAGTGTTTATGGATTGCCCTCGACACCATTTCTTTGCCACTACCAGAGGGGCCGATGATCATCACCCTTGAATTGGTTTGAGCGACTTTATCGATGTTTGAACGCAGCTGATTCATGGCCAATGACGAGCCAATCATCTCCGGCATATCGGGAGTTCGCTTTTGAAGTTCCTTAACTTGTTTACGCAACCCAGCAGTTTCTAACGCACGATCAGCTAGCATGATCAATCTATCAGCTTTGAAAGGCTTTTCGATATAATCGTAAGCACCCCGTTGAATAGCGGAAACAGCGGTTTCTATATTGCCATGGCCTGAGATAATGACGACCGGTAGGTCTGGATGCTGTTCACGAATCACATCCAGCAATTCCAAGCCATCGAGTTTGCTTCCTTGAAGCCAGATATCAAGAAAGATCATCGATGGACGCCGATCTGCGATCGCAGCAAGGGCGCTTTCACTATCAGACGCCGTCCTTGCTGAGTGCCCTTCATCATCGAGCAACCCAGAGATAAGGTTACGGATATCCGCCTCGTCATCGACAACCAGAATATCAGACGCCATGGATATCTCTCCCTTTAGATTTCTTTTTATTCTTAGGTTCTGTTTTGTTTTTGGATATTGTTTGCGCTTCCTTTTTCAGCACGTCTTGAGGAATGTGAATTCTTATCATAGCACCATGCCCCCCATCTTGTACCGAAGGAGCATCGAGCAACTCAATGTGGCCACCGTGCTCTTCTAATATTTTCCCAACGATGGCGAGCCCTAGTCCTGTGCCTTTTTCGCGGGTGGTCATATAGGGTTCCAACAAGCGTTGGCGGTTTTCTGGTGGTAATCCCTTGCCATTATCAATGATATCAATGACATGAAATCCATCCTGCAGATCATGGGAAATCGTGATCTTTGGAGTTTCACCTTTCGGGAATTCATAGCCTGCGATTGCTTCTGTCGCATTTTTTATTAGGTTGCCAAATGCTTGGCCAAGCATACGGTTATCAAATGTGGCCTGTAATGGAGTTCCGCCAATAGCGGTTTTGAATTCGATTTCTGGGTGTGCAACTTTGAGTAAGAATACTGCTTCACTGATTGGCTCGCTTAAGTCTCCAGCTTGAAGAGATGGTTTTGGCATCCGAGCAAAAGAAGAGAACTCGTCAACCATTCGCCCGATATCTGCGACCTGACGAATAATCGTTTCGGTGCACTGGTCGAACACTTCGCGATCTTTAGTAATCACCTTGCCAAAGCGGCGCTTTATGCGTTCCGCAGATAGTTGAATTGGTGTCAGGGGATTTTTAATTTCATGGGCAATGCGCTGGGCTACATCGGCCCAAGCGGAGGTTCTTTGAGCGCTGACTAAGTCTGTAATATCATCGATGGTTATGACGTGAGAATCTAACTCCTCTTCACTATTATCGACTGATACTTGAATATTGAGTGTCCGCTCGCGCCCCTGTTTAAGTAGCGTAATTTGTTCTCGATACTCTGGCTTCCCTGAATTTTCAGCAGCGGTGACCACCTGGGCTAACTCTGGGCTGATCTCTTCCAACTTCTCGCCAACCAAACTATCCTTGGCTCCATCGAGCAAACTCATTGCGCTTTTATTGGCAATTGCCAATCGTCCTTCTCCGCTCACCCCAATCACCCCCGCAGTGACCCCCGATAGGACGGCCTCGGTAAACCGTCTGCGTCTATCAATTTGTTCCTGATTATCAAGAATTTCATCACGTTGGCTGCGAAGTTCTTTTGTCATTGTATTGAAGGTTGTCGTCAATGACCTTAGCTCGCCTTCTGATCGGGTTGAGGGAACATTGACGGTCAAATTGCCGGCAGCCACCTCATCGGCAGCTATGATCAATCTGCGAATTGGCTCCACGAGCCTATCTGCGACCGCTATACCCATCCAAATTGCTGACAATAAAATAGTTAGACAGATGCCGATATAAAGAAGCCCAAAAGCAATTTGGAGGGGAAGACGGCCACTTTCCAGCAAATTATACTCGCTGGTAATGTCCTCCATCAATTTGATGGATTTCACAACACCAGGATCAACTGAGCGTAAGGTGTAGAGAAAGTGATCGTTTCCAAGGGCCTTTAGCCTGATGATACAGCCGGCAAGATTTTTGGTTTTTGGGCCGCCACAGGCAGGCTTATCTGCCTTCGCCAACTCCAAAAGACCTTCAGGCGGTGGCGGGAGGGGTACGGCTGAGGTGTTCGGTAAATCAGCGATAACAATCGTTGACCCGTTTTCACGAACAATAGCAGCATGGATTAAACCACGCGCTTTGGCCTGCCCTGACATAAATTCAACAAAGGATTTTCGATCTAAAATAAAACCCTGACGATTCCTCATCAACAAAAAACCCATATTGATTGTGTTCGAGTTTAGGGTAGATGCGGTTTCCTCAACATATGATTCTGCAACGCTGATCGACGAGGAAACAATACTTCTGGTTCTGGTATCAAATATTCTGTCCAAGCCCAGATCGAGTGTAATGCCGGCAATAATTGCCACCAAAATTGCAGGAAACGCGGCGACAATTCCAAACAGGCCAACAATGCGAATGTGCATCCGAGCAGCGGCTCTTCCCCGCCTACGAGCTTTGACAAGGGTTGCGATCTCTCGCCCAACCAAAAACAGA
>JAZGFF010000071.1:0-9955 GCA_036479095.1 Rhizobiaceae bacterium
ATAGCAACGATAAAGATAGTTCGCGGAACCACCACGGAACGAGTCTTTTTTAGTAATCCTCCACCCCTTACCCGCCGTCTTCTTTTGAAGCAGATTATAAGGATAAACCGTGTTGCCACCTCTATGAAATATAACTGCCCAATCTTTTTTTGAGCTGTCTTTCTTCCAACTAACTTGAATTTGAGGTCTAACTGTTACTTTAGCCTTGGGACTGTTTCGACACCGAACAGAAGTGGGGTATTTCCCAGCTCGTTTATTTTTTTTGAATAAGGCACGATGCTGCCGATAACTCATCCATTCAGTCGTTTCAGCGCTTGCAACTCCCGATTGCCATCCAAACGACAGCATGAATAAACTAACCCCTAAAATTAAAACTCTCATTTTCTAAACCCTCAATCAGTAACATCAATCAGCCCAGCTTCACCTTCTTCGCTACCAAAGACAAGCCGAGTTCCACCAGCATCCCAAGCGAGCGAACTGATCGCCCCCTTACCGCCACGTCTTAACAACGCTTCGCCGCCGTCTTCAATTTTCACCGCCATCACCATGCCGTCTGCATAGCCAATCGCCACCACATCTTCGCTTGGGTGGCAGGCCACCTGCACGACCATGCTATCGCCGCGTGTTCCCAGTTCTTTTGGGGCTTTTCCCATCGGCCCATCTTTACTTGAAAACGGCCAACAAACGGCAGCCTGCGCACCAGAACTCGTAAGCCATTTCCCCTTACGCGACCAAGACAGACTTTTCGGTTTAGCGGGATAACCTTGCATCCGCATGTGCTTACCCTCGCCTGTTTTTTTATCATCAAGCCGCCACCCGTGTAGGGCATTTTCTGCCATTGAAGTAACGATGAATTTCCCATCGGGCGAGAACATCGCCGCCGTGTGCGCCCCGTCCCAATGTAAATCAACGGGCTTCGCTTGCCCCGCTACCCCCTGCCTCGCCACCCAGTGCAAACTCACCCCATTATAACGAGCGCATGCAATCCTCATCCCCTTGGGTGCAAAGGCAATACCTTCTACTGCCCGCTCGTGATCAAATTGTATTACCGTGTCAGCCGTCGCCACCCAAACAGTGCGACCCGATGCAAAACCAACTGCGCCATTTGGCCCAGCCTGCACAACATCAATCCATTTACGCGGTTGCTCCGCCACGAGTTCGGCCACCCCCTCGCGCACCCGCATCACGCGCCCATCTTCACCACCCGTAACAATGCTTTTGCCATCCAGCGCAACACAAGCACTCAACAATCCATCGTTCGCCTCAACCGTTTTTTGAGCCGCCAAAGGGAAATGAACCGTGCCCTCGACAAGCGCAAATACCGGCTGATTATCAACAAACGCCGCAAGCTCCACATGCTCGTCGAAATCGTAATTGGCTATTGTGGGCATAGCTACTTAGCAACACAGGCGTTGAAGGTTCTCTCGATCTTTTCTTTATCCAAACCGCGTCCAATAAACACCATTCGTGTTTCACGCTTTTCATCGGCTTTCCATGGTCGTTGATGGTCGCCCTCGACAATCATGTGCACCCCTTGAATAACGAACCGATCGTCATCGTTCTTGAACGCAACAATCCCTTTCAAACGCAAAATATCAGCGCCATCAATTTGGGTGAGTTTGTTGATCCACGGAAAGAAAAACTTCTCATCCATCTCACCAGCACGGAGTGAAATTGATTCAACCGTTGTGTCGTGGGTATTCCCATCCAATTTGCCGTGGCTATGGTCATGCCCGTGATGATCGCATTGGGAACTGCACTCATGATCAGGATGATCGTGATCATCTGCATGGAGGAAATGCGGGTCGTCTTCCAAGATACGATCCAGATCAAATGACCCGCGATCGAGCACGTGTTCCAAAGAAATATTCGACCGTTCAGCCGTATGAATAACAGCGTGTGGGTTTATCTTACGAACGGTATCACGAAGTTTCTTCAACTCCTCCGCGCTCACCAAATCCACCTTATTAATGATCACCACATCAGCAAATGCCACCTGATCTTCCGCTTCCGGCGCATCCTTCAAACGTAATGCAAAATGCTTGGCATCGACCAGCGCAACCACCGCATCAAGCCGCGCTTTGGCACGCACGTCTTCGTCCATAAAAAAGGTTTGTGCTACCGGCGCCGGATCAGCCAATCCCGTTGTCTCCACCAATATCCCATCGAACCGCCCCTTGCGTTTCAAGAGCCCTTGCACGACCCGAACAAGATCGCCGCGCACAGTACAGCACACGCAACCGTTATTCATTTCATAAATTTCTTCATCACTTTCAACAATGAGATCATTATCAATACCAATTTCTCCGAACTCATTGACGATCACCGCAAATTTCTTGCCGTGATCTTCCGATAAAATACGGTTGAGAAGCGTTGTCTTACCAGAACCAAGGTATCCAGTAAGAACGGTAACGGGAGTAGTTTGGGGAGTTTGGTCTGCCATGGGTTAACTCACAAAGTTTATTCTACTAAGAACATAAGCCTCAATTATCGCGCAACAAGGCCAAATCGAATTGAGCCACATCTTCCAACAATTCATTCAAACCGACTACAGCTAATTCAAGCAAAGCTTCCCCTTTTTTAACCGTCGCCATGCCTGCATTTCCATTGACCCCAAAACGATTTAAATCCGCAGCTTTCCATCCAAAAGCATGGGGGCCGTAGGCCCGTAGATGTTTGTGGTTCAGCGTCAGCGCCTCTTGTAAATTTGGAAAATCCTGTGCTGCTTTCATCTTCACTAGCTCAGGGTGCAAAGCCAGCATCACACTGGTTTCAATATCGCCGCCATGGATACCGAAAGCTTCCTCACTGGCACTAACAATCCCAGCCCCTTTAATGAAACGTGTCCAACTGGTTGCCACGGCGAGCATCGAACAACGAACCCGTAATTCCTGTGCAACGATCGTCATCAAAGGAGAATTTCCGCCATGGGCATTCAACATAACAAACCGCCGAACGCCAGCCCTTGCGGCTTCCTCACCAATACCAACCCATCGGTTCACGGCTTCATCAAAGGGAAGCGTTTTGCTCCCCGGATGATCCATATGTTCAAGCGAATAGCCAACTTCTTCAACGGGTAAAAATTGCACATCCCCATATGCGCTTTTCGCCAATCGTTCGCTCACCCCACGGGCTATTAACGTGTCGGTTTCAAATGGTAAATGCGGCCCGTGCTGTTCCATCGCCCCAAGCGGCAAAATTGCGATAGTGTTCTCGTTTGCATTAATTATTTTGGAAACCCATTCAGCCATTATAGACTTTCTAAAAAAGCCTTTGAGGCTTCACCATGTTCGTAGCGTAGCTTTGCAACATCCATATTTACAGGCATCGTATCTTCAACCTTCCACACACCGCCAACCATTACCCGATCTGCCTCATGCGCCCCACAAAGAACCAACGCCGCAAGTGGGTCCCCAGCCCCTGAAAAGCGCAAATCATCTAGTTTGTACATGGAGAAATCAGCCTGTTTTCCAACTTCGATTTTGCCAATATCGTCGCGGCGTAAACATTTTGCCGAACCCTCGGTTGCCCAACGCAAGGCATCAAAATGGGTGACGCTGGCCGCATCATAGGTCAGCCGCCCAATCATCAAAGCGTGGCGCACGCCTTCCATTAAATTTGAATTGTCGTTGGAGGCGGAGCCATCGACCCCAAGGCCAACAGGAGAGCCTGCTGCTTCTAGTTCTTTGGTGCGACAATGACCGGAAGCCAAGACCATATTTGATGTAGGACAATGGCAAACACCAACACCAGCTTTACCCAGCCGTTGTACTTCATTGTCGTTGAAATGAATACCGTGGGCGAGCCAAACACGGTCGTTTATCCAACCTAATTCTTCAAGGTAATCGACCGGGCGACAACCATAATGCTCAATGCAATAGTCGTCCTCATCAATCGTCTCGCCGAGGTGAGTATGGCATGTGCAATTATGTTTGTGCGCTAGGGCCATCGTTTCACGCATCAGGTTTTTGGTCACCGTAAATGGTGCGCAAGGGGCAAGCGCAACCTGCAGCATAGAGCCTTCGGAAGTGTCATGATATTTGTTCAATACCCGTTCGCAATCGGCCAAAATTGTATCATCATCTTGAACAACAGAATCGGGCGGCAAACCCCCATCTTTTTCGGACAAGCTCATAGAACCACGGTTGAGAGTCATGCGAATACCCAAGCGCGCAGCTTCCTCAACTTGAATATCCATCGCCTCTTCAAGCCCATCTGGATAAAGGTAGTGGTGGTCAGAAACTGTCGTGCAACCGCTCATCATGAGTTCGGTTAATGCCAAACGGGTCGCTAAACGAAACGCATCTGGTTTTACATTTTTTGCCCAAATTGGATAAAGTGATTTCAACCACGGGAACAATTCTTTGTTAATCGCGTCCGGGTGCGCCCGTGTCATCGTTTGAAAAAAATGGTGATGCGTGTTGATCAAACCCGGCAGCATGACGTGCTTGCTGGCATCAAATACCTTATCTACAGGGGCAAAAGGTTCTGCGCCGAAGGCCACCAGCTCAACAATTTTTGCCCCATCAATAACAACACCTCCGCCAGTATTTTCAGCCAACACCGCTATTGGGTTTTTAATCCAAGTTCGCATTTTCATTACCCATTTATCATCAATGCCCAAACCTACCCCCGCATAATAAAAGATGAAAGCCTAAATCGATTGCGGCAACGTATATCTTTAGCGTAGAGTTCAAGTGCATATTTTGACCACCACGATCAGGGCTATATCAGCGTGACAGAAAAAATTACCCTATCAACAATCGCCGATGATCTTGGGGTTTCAACAGCTACTGTCTCTCTTGCCCTACGCGATTCCCCCCTCGTTGCTGAGGCCACCCGAGAAAGGGTGCTCGCACGTTCCAAGGAAATTGGCTATATTTATGACCGCCGCGCCGCCAGCCTTCGCACCCAGCGTTCCGATATTGTTGGGGTTCTTGTCCGCGATATTATCAATCCATTTTTCGCTGAAATATTAAGTTCTATTGAAAAAGAACTAGGCAACAATCGGCAGACTTTCCTACTTTGCAACCATGGAGACGATATCGCATTGCAGGAGGATTTTATTTCTACACTCATGCAATTTGGCGCTGACGGGGTCATCATGTCGCCATCGGTTGGTACGGAGGCTGACGATATTACCCGTATCGAAAAAAATGGCCTGCCAGTAACCTTGGTTGCCCGTACTGTTGTTGGAACGAATGTCCCAACTTTTTTAGGGAACGACGAAGCTGGGTTTAATCTAGTAACAAAACATCTGATCAAACTTGGCCATAAAGACATTGCCCTCGTCGGTGGTACGCGGTTAACTTCAACCGGCATTGCACGACGCGCTGGATTTGCAAAAGCCTTTGAAGAGGCTGGACTTCCCCTCCCCAACCGCGCTGATATTGAAACCCCCTACGATCGCAAAGCAGGATTTGATGCCGTTGAACAAATCCTTGCCCACGGTAAAGCACCTTCCGCAATTGCCTGTTGCAGCGATACAGTTGCCCTTGGTGTTCTACACGGTTTACGGAAAAATGGATTAGAGCCTGGGGTTGATATTGCAGTAACGGGTTATGACGATATTGAAGAGGCCTCTTTTTCTTCTCCTCCCCTCACCACTGTCGCCGATGGTCACCACGAAATGGGGCGGTTGGCAGCCAGAGCTTTGTTTGAAAAAATCGGCGGTGGACAAGAACCGACAGGCGCAGTGTTAATCACACCTCAATTGAAAATAAGAAAATCAGCTCAAAAACTAACCTAGGTTTTTTGATCAATCGAACCGCCCATTTCATCCTCAATATGCGCTTGGATAATCTCATCAATCGTTTTTTCAACTTGGAACCCCAATTTTAATGCGCGGGTCGCCATAAAACGGCGCGGCCAATTTTCGACGATCTCATTAATTGTTGCATCAGGCTTGCCCTCTATTAATGCCCTAGCCTTATCGCCTCCAAAACGCCCAACAGCATCAATCATTTCGCCAACTGTAACCGCCAGCCCTGGCATGGTGAGATTGCGTTTAGGTCCTAATTTTTCACCATCAAGTTCTGCGGCATGAAGACAAAACCCAATGGCTGATCGTGGGCTTGCTACCCAATGCATAACCTCTGTACTGACCGGCAATATCGCTTTTTTCCCTGCCAGAGGTTCACGTATGATATTTGAAAAGAAACCCGAGGCTGCAGCATTCGGCCTGCCTGGCCGCACAACAATTGTTGGCAAACGAATCCCCACTCCGTCCAGCAACCCCTTGCGGGTAAAATCTGCCAGCAACAATTCCCCGATGGCTTTTTGGGTGCCATAGGAGGTCAAAGGAGTGAGGTGAAAATCATCTTTGACATAATCTGGAAATGGCGCACCAAAAACCGCGATAGAGGATGCGAAAACAATACGCGGCACATATCCCTTCATAGCAGCAACAGCGCTCAGTAAATTGTGCGTTCCATTGAGGTTAATTCGATACCCTTTTTCAAAATCGGCTTCCGCTTCTCCAGAAACAATTGCCGCTAAATGAAAAATAACATCAGGCTTTTTGGCAACAAGTGCTTCGACCGTGGCAGCGTCACTCACATCGCCAGCGGATGTAATAATGGAAATCTTCCCCACCGATTCCAACCCAGCTTCCACCACATCAAAGCCATGAATATTGGTGATGGTTTCACCCCGTAAACAGCCATCAATAAGAAGCCGCGCAATCAGTTTGCGGCCAATCATACCGGCTGCGCCCAACACCAAAATTTTCATTTAATCTTTCCTACCTAAAATCCCGCAGCTTTTTCTTTTGCTTACCATCTTGATTAAAATTAGAACAATCGAGCCAAGCTTCAAACATTTGTTTAACCGCTGGCCACTCTTTATCAAGCATCGAAAACCAAGCTGTATCGCGGTTTTTATCCTTCACGATAAGCGCCTGTCTAAAAATACTCTCCGCAGTAAAACAATAACGCAAAGCTGCGGCAATTGATGGCTTGTTATCGTTGTTACATTTCCACTCAAATCGCCGATATCCAAGATCATCAAAGATATACTTGGCAAATAAATAGAAGGCCTCAGTTGTTACAGCAGTCTGCGATATTCGCCCTCCCCAAAAAATATTACCAATCTCGATTACCCCGTTATCCGGATCAATCCGCATCAAAGTTTGGCGGCCTTCTACCTTTCCTGTTCGTTTATCAATCACTGCAAAAAATAATGGGTCGGTACTTTTCTCAACCCTCTCCAACCACAGTTGAAATTCTTCACGAGCTTGAGGCGGATACTCTGGCAGATATAAAAACCGATCTTCTTCGCCGAGAATAGAAGCCGCATCGAATAATTCATCGCCATGCTTTGCCCCATTCAAAGGTTCCAACCGCACATACTGTCCCTCAAGAACAATCCGTTCTGGTCGCGGTCGTGATTGCCAATTTGATAGATCTTCACCCATGCCATATCTCCTGAAAATCCAATAATAACTGGCCAAACACCTTGCGATGATACCAATTTCCCATAACAATCAATACCAGTACAATCACACTGGCAAACAAATAAATATGACCATAACAATTTCAGGCTTCGACCGCATCGGCGAAGAAAATGCTTTCACCGTATTGGCCCGTGCAACCGAACTTGCCTCCGGGGGCATGGATGTCATCAACCTCGGCATCGGCCAACCAGATTTCCCAACCCCCGAACATATCGTTGAAGCTGCCATCAAGGCCCTTCGCGATGGTCATCACGGTTACACCCCTGCTACTGGAATATTGCCCTTGCGTGAAGCCGTTGCAAAACGAACACTCCAAACCACAGGCGTTGAAGTATCCCCAGAACATATCTGCATTATGCCTGGGGGAAAGGTCACGATGTTCGCCGCAATATTAATGATGGGCCAGCCGGGTGTTGAAATCATGTATCCTGATCCAGGCTTTCCCATATACCGTTCAATGATAGAATTTACTGGCGCAACCCCCATACCAATTCCGATGCGTGAAGTGAATGGTTTCGCTTTTTCAGGAGAAGAAGCGCTCTCTTTGGTCAACGATAAAACACGGTTGATCATTCTTAATTCACCCGCCAATCCTACGGGTGGGGTAACCCCGCGCCAAGAAATTCAGACTCTGGTTTCCGGCCTTGAAAACTACCCGCAAACCGCCATACTTTCCGATGAAATCTATGACGTCATGACCTACGATAATGAAGAGCAAGTCTCGCTTTTACAGTTTCCCGAAATTCGTCAGCGCTTAATAATATTAAACGGTTGGTCAAAAACTTGGGCCATGACTGGTTGGCGATTGGGATGGTCGATTTGGCCCGAAAGCCTTTTCGATAAAGTGCGTAAGCTTGCCGTCAATGCATGGTCTTGTGTCAATGCTCCCAGCCAACACGCCGCCATCGCGGCAATCAATGGCCCCCAGGATGCAGTAAGCGAAATGTTGTCCGCTTTTAATCAACGACGACAATTAATCGTCAGGCGCGCAAATGCCATTCCAAATATAAGCTGCATTACCCCAAAAGGGGCATTCTACGCCTTTCCAAACATCACTAAAACCGGATGGAAGGCCAAAGAATTAGCAAGCACCCTGTTGGAAAATACAGGAGTTGCAACAATTGGTGGACCAGATTTTGGCACATTGGGTGAGGGTTACATCCGCCTTTCCTATGCCAACTCAGAAGAAAATATCAATAGTGCCATGGACAGGATCGAGGCATTCCTAGCAAATTAAAGACCCGCATTGGCCTTTCTAACAGCCTCCAAAAATACCATATTTGCCGCTGCTGAAAATTCTTCCCAAATTGGAAGAAATTTCGTTTTCCAGGCCGAACTTTGTTTGCGTGTTAATGTCCGGATGATCACTCCGCTACGGATTAAATTTTGTTTGGTATTTCTTAATCGGCTGATCGTTTGAAAGTTAACTTGCCGCGTTGTTCGAGAAATAATTTCTAACAAACGCTTGCGAATTGGCGCCTTCAAATCGCCCCACCAGTTTTTTGATGCCAACAATTGATACCCAACAAAACCATGGTTAGTTTCGCTTGCTCCCATCAATATTTTTGCCGTTCCGTCGGCTTTGAGGCGCTCCCAGTTCGTCACCTGCCCATCAATTTTACCAGATTGAACAGCGATCGTGAGATCATTCTCAGCTACTTGTTGGGAGGTGGCATTGAGCAATGTTACTTGCCTTGCAAAGGTGGGTGAGCGATCTGAACGTAATTTCAATCCAGCTAGATCAGCAGGGTAATAAATTGCTTTTTTCGCCGAGATTTGTTTAAAATAACCGTGCCAAAAAGCAAGAGGCTCTAGTCCATTTATCGCCATCACAGATATAAAATCAACCCCAGCTAAAATTTGAAACTTTTCTACAGATGCCAAGTCTCTAAAGGCGAAGGGCAGGTCAAAAGCCTGATAGGGCGGGGAAAATTTTGCCAGGGTGGAAAATCTTGGAACCAGCATGTGAACCTCAGAATTTTGCAACGCAACAATACCAACAGCCCCCTTAAAGCGCGCCTCATCTAATATCACTTCAAGGCATGCTTTCCCTTGCAGCTCCTTGTTGACTGTTTCGCGAAATAATTTAAGCCCCGCATTTTTTGCAGGGTGATCGGCATCGTTAAAACTCCCAAGCTTTATTGGTATTTCACCAAAATCACACTGAGCGTATGAATTGGAAGCAAAAACCATGAATGACAAAAGAAGGATAAAGAACTGCATAAACTAGCTTTTGTCACGGCGACGAACGGGAGGCAACTGGGTAAGATCTTCAAATTCCTTAAGCGATATATTTTTTTGAACTCTTCCTTTAGCAACAACAAAGACCGTGTCCGCCAATCGCAATATTTCTTCCCTATTGTGGCTCACGTAAACCATTGGAATTTTGACCTCATCCCGGAGCAGTTCCAGATAGGGCAATACATTTTGACGCCGGCTTTCATCTAAACCAGTCAAGGGTTCATCAAGTAATAACATTTGGGGGTCTGCTAATAGCGCCCG
>JAZGFF010000072.1:0-3369 GCA_036479095.1 Rhizobiaceae bacterium
CGACACTGGCAAAACCTATGCTGAAATGCAGCGAGAGACAGTTGCGAAAACCAAAGTCCGTAAGCGAGGTGTGGTGCGATGATAGTAAAAATAGAAGCATCTCACCGACAATCGTCATTCAGTTTACATACAATGGTATGCCGTCTTACGGTCCTACAGAGGCAAAAACGTGCACTTGGCAAGGAAGCAGCAAAGTCACGGTGAGCAACAATAAGCTAGGAATATATTGCTAGCACCCAACCCCAATTGCGGCTGATCAATTCGAGGTTTTGCTAATAACTCCTACTACCTTCTTTGAGAAAACCCATAAAAAGGATATAATGTTCTTGTTATGTTCTCAATCGAAAAGGAGAAAAGCATGGATAAACGTTAGAAATAGAAAGGGAAGAAAACCGTGAATGAATCGGACAACAGAAAAAAGGGCAAAGACGATACGTTACTAGCAAGCTCCGGCTCAGAATTGGCTGAACAACCATCAAGTCTCGGCATCGATATCGATTATTATCAGGCGATGCTTGATGACGTAGACATACCGGAGGATAAAAAACAGGAATTTGTCGAAACCCTCTGGTCAATCGTGGTTCAGTTTGTTGATCTTGGGTATGGAGTGCATCCTCTACAACAGGTCAATGATACAATTGACCAACAGCAAGAAAAACAGGCTCTCGCACGGTTAATTGAAAATACAACCTGCGAGGAATTCAACAGCAAGAAGGACACCATACTGGAAGGAACAAACGAATGAATTTTGAAAGTAACCATTTTGAGAACACGAGAGATACTGAGAATTATGAATCGGTTCTCTATGTCCGGGTTTCGGACAAAAAACAGATTGATGGCGGTAGCGGCCTTGGTTCCCAAGAAACAAGGGGCCGCGAATACTCAAAGTATCTAAAAATACCTGTTGCCAAGGTCTTCTCGGACAGGGCGGTTTCCGGGAAACTTCTTGATCGTCCCGGCATGCAAGATTTGCTGAACTTCCTAAAAAAACGAAAACCAGATGTGCGCTATATCGTGATAATTGATGATATCAGCCGCCTTGCCCGCGACGTGCGGGTGTTCTTTGATTTACGCGATGCCATTCATGCGACAGGTGCTTTGCTTGAAAGCCCAACCGTGAAGTTCAAAGAAAATCGGGACGCAGACGGTAATTTCTACGAGGGCATTCAGGCGCTCGGCGCACAACACTACCGAGAGAAGGTAGCGGAAACCACAAAGAACCGCTCGTGGGCACGTCTTATGGGCGGCTATTGGGTATTCCACGCTCCAATCGGTTACAAATATATTCGTTCCAAAACCGAAGGCGGCCTTCTAGTCCGTGACGAACCTGTAGCATCCATCGTCACCGAAGCCTTGGAAGGTTATGCATCTGGGCGTTTTGCCATTCAAGCCGAGGTGCAACGCTGGCTGGAAAAACAGCCTGAGTTTCTCCGACGCAAGCCAAATGGGAAAATCCGTCCGCAGGTTGTTTCTGAAATGCTAAACCAGCCGCTATTTGCCGGATATCTTGAATCCAAAATTTGGAACGTCCCATTTCGCAAAGCCCGCCACGAACCGTTAATCTCGCTAGAAACCTTTGAAAGGATCAAGACACGCAGACAATCAGCGGCACTTGCTCCGGCGCGAAAGGATATACGTCTTGATTTCCCCTTGCGCGGTTTTGTGACCTGTGGCGATTGCAACAACCCTTTGACATCTTGTTGGTCGAAGTCTGGAACGGGCAAACGCCACCCTTATTATCTCTGCCACAAAAAAAGCTGTAGCAGCTACGGCAAGTCGATCCAGCGCGATAAGCTAGAAACTGACTTCAACACATTGCTAAAAACCATGCGCCCAAGAGCTACTCTTACTCGTTTGGTTGAAGCCATGGTCGAACAGGCATGGGGTCAACAAGAAGCAAGGATTGAGGACATTCGCAAGTCATTGCAAAAACAAGTTAAGTTAATCGAAACACAAATCGATGGTGCCATGGACCGCATTGTAGAGACCACAAGCGACATCACTTCCAGAGCATTTGAACGCAAAATTGAAAAATTGGAAAAAGAGCGGCTTCTAACTGAAGATCAGCTGAGTCAAACGGGTAAAAAAACAGCAACCCCTCACCGGATTTTAGAACTCGCCCTAAAATTCTTGTCAAACCCTTATAAACTCTGGGAAACTGGCAATCTCAGCCTACAGAAACTGACCCTTAGGTTGGCGTTTTCTGACACTTTGGCATATTGCCGATTTGAAGGGTTTAGAACTCCAAAAACCACCTTACCATTCAGTATGTTAGGGGGTTCTCACACGTCAAAGTGTAAAATGGTGCCCGGGGGCGGATTTGAACCACCGACACGCGGATTTTCAATCCGCTGCTCTACCCCTGAGCTACCCGGGCATCTAACAAACAGTTGCCAAACGGCTTCACTATTCATACGTGCTGGCGGGTTTATAGGTCGTGAAACCAATATTGTCTAGCGGTCAAAGACAATATTTCTCACTTATCTCGCAACTTTCGTTGCGAACGAACAAAACCCGACAAATTTCATAGCGTTAGCACCGAACGTAAGTGCCAAATTTACCTTATTCCTGGTCAAAATCTTCCGGCTGCCCACTATCTTCTTCGATCACGGGGATAGCGTACGATCCATTAAGCCATTTGCCCAAATCCAAGTCCGCGCAACGCTTTGAGCAAAAGGGCATAAATTCTTTGACGGCTGGCTTTTCGCACATCACGCATGATTTGAAAGAGACTGGGTTTTCACTCATTCCTAAATGCCGGAAGTAGAGTTCAGCCAATTGAACTCAATTGGGTAATTTTCGCCACGCAACAGCTGCACTGTTTCGTAAAGTGGCAATCCCATAACCGCATGGAACGAGCCTTGCAGTTTTATCACGAACGCGCCGGCAATGCCTTGGATGGCGTACGCCCCGGCTTTGTCCTGCCATTCCCCACTTGCCAAGTATGCGTCAATTTCAGCCGTAGACAACCTCTTAAAGCGAATGCGTGTTTCCACAACTCTACGTTTGGCGGCCCCGGATGCGTTCAACAAACAAATTGACGTGAAAACCCGGTGGGACCGACCACTCAAAAGGCGCAGAGAACCTGCCGCATCGTCGAGCATTTCCGCTTTAGGCAGAATCCGACGCCCAACGGCAACAACAGTATCGCCACCAAGCACCAGCGCATTGTCGCCAATGCCGGTCTGACGAGCTTTGTGCTGTGCCGTCAAAGCTTTAGTGTGCGCCAACCGTGCGGCCAACTTGCGCGGAATTTCACCCTTAAGCGGGGTTTCATCCACATCAGCTGGGATCAAATGATCCGGCTCCACGCCAACTTGATTAAGCAGCGCTAAGCGCCGGGGTGAAGCAGAAGCAAGGATGAGGTCT
>JAZGFF010000073.1:0-9842 GCA_036479095.1 Rhizobiaceae bacterium
TATAGGGCAAAGTCTCGTCTTCCGTTTTCCCAAGCCCAATTTGCTAACCGGTGGGTTTGAATTGCGTGAAAGCCCTTAAAGTATAAAATTGGTTCAACAAACCGCGTACAGGCCGGATCTCGTTCATAAACGGCGGCAATATCTGAGCGTAGAAATTCGGGCCAGTTAGACCAATCATCACGCATGTCTGTAAATACACCACGGATCATATCTGCTGAAAATTCAGCTTTATGCAAACGCTCACAAACCCGTTGAACGACAGCGTCTTCTAGGGTTTTTTGGTTAAGAATATTGCTATAGATGAAGCCACTCATAGCCGCATCGCTATCAATAATTTCCTGGGCTTCCTGGCGCAATTTTTCCCATACCGGATCAAGCTTAGTAATGGCCGATTTTTTGGTACGAACGGAAGATTTAGATGCCATAATGAACTCCTAACATTGCAATGATTATTGCAGTAAACTTCTATATAGGCCATGGCATAAGCCAGTTAAAGAGTAAGATGAAAATCAAACGAGTATGAGACCATCAAAGACGAAAAGCAGTGATACTATTGTGGGATCGGTCGAGCAATCTATCGGCAGGTTGATTTTCAACAACCCTCGAAAATATAACGCCCTCACGCAAAGCTGCTGGGAAGCGATTCCGCAAAAAATCGATGAGCTGATGAACAAAGGCGCTCGTGTGCTGATTGTCAGTGGAGAAAATGAAAATTTTTGCTCAGGCGCTGATGTATCAGAATTTGATGTTGTCAGGAAAGATACTGCCACTGCGCAATTCTACGAACAAACCAATCGTGATGCTTTTAAAGCCCTGCGAACCGCTCCTATTCCTACTATTGCAAAAATCAAAGGTTACTGTCTGGGAGGTGGCTTCGGATTAGCCGCCGCTTGTGATTTGCGTATTGCAGCTCATGGCGCCCTTTTTGGCGTGCCTGCGGCAAAATTGGGCCTAGCCTATCCTGTTGCGGCAATGACGGACATTGTCCATGCGATAGGTGCGCAACACACAAAACAAATGCTTTTCACAGCCGATCGTTTCACAGCTGCGCAAATGCATGAATACGGTTTCTTGAGGGAAGTTTTTTCTGAAGACGTGTTGGAAACTCACGTATTCAACCTTGCTACAAAGATTTCAGAATTAGCACCGCTGACCCATCACGCAACCAAAGCGGCGATCAGTGCAGCGCATTTAGATACCAGTGTTGAAACCGCTATGCTGGTGGGGGATAGCACCTTCACAAGCGCTGATTATAGCGAAGGTCGAAAAGCCTTCATCGAAAAGAGAAAAGCCAAGTTTACCGGTTCTTAAACCTTATCTTGCGATTGCAAAAACTTTAACACCGCACTCGCAAAAACATCATTCTTGTCACCGGCCACCATGTGGCCTGCCTCACTGACATCAACAAATTGGGCGTGGGGAACAAGTTCAAGAAACTCATTCGCCGCTTCCTTCGTCACAAGTTCTGATTTACCCCCTCGCACCAATAGGGTTGGAACATCGATTTTTTTCACCGCATCAATCAATACTTCAACATGCCCTTCCCCACCCTTACTAATACTATTACTGCCATCAACAAAGGCCGGGTCCCAGTGCCAATACCAACGACCATCAGCACGTTTCCGAAGGTTTTTACTCAAACCTTCAAGTGATTTTGGCCGTGTTCTGGTGGGTAAATAACTGGCAATAACATCTGCAGCATCTTCAACAGTGGCAAATCCATCGCGCATATTTTGACCCATAAATCCTAGTATCTTATCCACACCACTGCTGGTCATACGCGGGGTGATATCTACCAAAACAATTGCCTGGAACAGGGCTGTGTTTGTTTCACTTCCGCCTTCGGCTTGGGCTAGCATGGCTGAAATGCCACCTAATGAGGCACCGATAACGATCATCGGCCTTTGTATTTTCGCTGTGAGTTGCGTTGTTAACGCCCGTAAATCATCGCGAAAGTATTGAATGGAATAGTGTTTGTTAGCGATCCAATCGCTGTCTCCATGGCCACGGGCATCGAAGGTGAACGATGGATACCCATGGTGGGCCATCATGCTTGCGGCGCCCTTCCAGGAATGTCGAGTTTGCCCGCCGCCATGCATGAATAACACTGGAGGCTTGTCGCTTTTTTCAGAAGGAATGAAATACGAGCCCTTTAAGCAATTTGCCTCTGAACCAAGCATCTCTATGTCTTCAATGGTGCCAATATTCAATTCACTCATTTAAAAATTCCAACACTTTTTTCTTGAAGCTCGCGGCTCCTGTAGATTTCATGTGATCAAGGCCCTCAATAACAAAAGCTTGGGCATGGGGCATCATTGCTGCCAGTTCTTCAGCCGAACCTCCGATTTCATCCTCACTGCCCACGGCCACAAGAACAGGCGTGGTCACAGCGGCGACCATATCTTCTGTTATCCTTTTCTTGGATGGGCGAATACAAGCCGCTAATGCACGTTTATCTGCCCCCATATGGTCTGCAAACTTTCTAAAGCTTGCGGCCCGCTTATCTTCAATCGTATCTGGGTCGTCAATCTCAAGCGCCTGAGCAATCTCCTCATACCCGCCCCGGTTCCCAAATATGTAGCTCCCCATACCACCGAAAATAGCTCGGCGAATACGGCTCGGGTTTTGATGAGCCATCCAGCAAGTAATGCGCGTCCCCATCGAAAAGCCCATGACATCACATAACTCAACGCCTAAATAATCGAGCAACCCAAACGCATCATTGGCAAAAATATCGGGGCCATAATCATCTGGTGAATAAAACTTACTACTATCCCCATGGCCACGGTTATCCAAAGCGATTACTCGATAACCAGCATCGCGCAAAACATCGCTCCAGCCTGTTGATATCCAATTTATTTGAGCACTAGAGGCAAACCCATGAATAAGTAGGATTATGCGGGTTTCCCTGTTCGTTGAACTTGAACCATTTGGAGCTAGATCATAATATGCAAGTTCAACCTCACCGATGCTTGCCCTATGTTTTGTATCCGACATATATTTTCACCACTTTGCAAATGCAGAGTTAAACGTTAAACCTATTGGAACATTGTTCAACAGAAAATCACTACCATGGCGAAAGCATCAGTCCCACATTTCCACAACAATATTGGCGTACCAACAATATCAATTGGTGTGAAACAGTTCATGTGCGTTGGCGCGATTAACCCCTACGATCATCCTCATATCTATTTGGATATGGGGAGGGAGCGCGAAAAAATTTGCCCCTATTGTTCAACACTTTTCAAATTGGATGAAAAGCTAGCGAGTGATGAAACCATCCCTTCAGATTGCTTGCTCGGTGTTGAGGCCTCGTGATCTGAACCAACAATGATAAACCTTAAGAGTCGCACAATCGCAATCGTTGGCGGGGGGATTGGTGGTCTGACATCTGCCCTTCTTCTCGAAAGAAATGGATTTAGAATTCGCCTGTTTGAGCGCTCAAAAAAACCTGCGGCCACCGGGGCTGGGATACAACTCTCTCCAAATGCTATCAAAATATTATTTTCATTAGGACTAGAAAAACCCCTGCGACTCGCAAGTTTTCACCCCCGTTGCGTTGATATTCGATCAGGTATCACAGGCCAGAAACTCACAAATTTTCACCTGGGTAATGAGGTGTTGATACGACACAACGCGCCCTATCTGGTGCTTCACCGCGCAGATTTGCACGCTATCCTTCGCCAAGCATGCAGCAAACTCGTAAATATTGAAATCAACGAGGGGCATGAGATAACTGACATGGCAGCCCATCCTAATGGGGTTACACTCATCGCTGAAACATCGCACTCCACGGTCGAATTTCGAGCCTCTGGGGTGATCGGAGCGGATGGCATATGGTCCACAGCTCGAAATTTTGTCCACAATGCAACGCAACCAAGTTTCGATGGACGTATTGCCTGGCGAGCCTTGATCGATAGGAAGGAGGTATCTGATTTACTGCCAAAAGATGCTACCGGGCTATGGCTTGGTCCAAATGCCCATCTCGTCCATTATCCGGTACGCCAGGGGAATGTGATGAATATTGTTGCTGTTACCCCTTGGCAAAAAAAAGGCGAACCCCATCCAAATGATTGGCTCTCGAATGATAGGGAAGAAGAACGGATAAATGCATTTGATGCTTGGCTGCCTATGCTCCAATCACAAATCCGATTAAAGGCAAAATGGGGTGGGTGGCCGCTCTATACGACACCTCGTTGCGGTGCCATTACGAACGGCCCGCTTTGCCTGATCGGCGATGCAGCGCATCCGCTGGCGCCCTATAGTGCTCAAGGTGGTGGAGCTGCCATAGAAGATGCTGCCGTTCTGGCAAATGCTTGTAAGGAAAACCCTGCAAATTTAGAAGCTGCCTTCAAGGCCTATGAGACGATTCGTAGGCCTAGGATCAATAAGCTCATAAAACTTGGGCGAAACAATCGCCGAATCTACCATTTAAGCTCCCCTGCCAACTGGGCAAGAGACATGATCATGAAGCGTACTCCCCAAACCCTCATGCAAAAAAGAATGGATTGGCTCTACGGTTGGGAACCGCCAATTTCTTCAAAATAACGAAGCGATAAAAATAGGCTTTGCGTTGTGGGGGTCCATTTTCCCACCTTGATACCTGCATCATGCAACACTTTGTTGACCCATTGATTGCAAGGATTGAAAAGATTGAAATTTCCAGTTGCTGGAAAGAATGCATCCCCCTCCTCAAGGTGAACTCCGGTTAGCTGGATGGGAGTTTGCCCCTGTTGTCGCCTGAAACTCTGCTCAATAGAGGAGATCATTCGCTCATATTGCTGCGCATTAATTTTCAAACGCACAATTTCATTGTTAGGTTTGATATCCCCCAAACCCACCACACGCAGGACCGATTGATCCCCGATCACCGCTTTCAACACGGCGCTGGCGGTTATATCAGAATAGGAGCCAGCAGTTGTGTAGAATGCCTTCGAGCCCCAGCCATAAGAGAGATACTTTAGATTGGGATTTTTCATTGGCAGACCCATGTTTTGAAAAAACGCAAAGTGATCCAATAGGTAGGGTGAAACCGGCATGGCTATATCAACGTGCAACAAACCACTGATCAAATAGACTGTGACTGATTTTGATGTGCCCGCCTTTGCCGTATCAAAGGCGAGCTTTGGCATTTCCCTTGGAAGGCGTGCCGTGATTTGAGCAACCCCTAAATACACAGCAACGAAGCATAAAAAAAGGGCGGCAATCAAGCCAATGCTTTTTGCCGCCCACTTCAAAACCTGATTCAAGAAAAACTCTTAATGTAGAATTTGGCTTAGGAATTCTTTGGTTCTCTCATGCTGTGGATTGTCGAAGAATTCAGCAGGTTCATTCTGTTCAACAATCTGGCCTTCATCCATGAAAATAACGCGGTTGGCCACTTGGCGCGCAAAGCCCATTTCGTGAGTCACACAAATCATGGTCATGCCTTCTTCAGCTAGACCCACCATAGTTTCCAAGACTTCCTTGATCATTTCTGGGTCAAGAGCCGAGGTTGGCTCATCGAACAACATAATGCGCGGGTTCATGCAAAGCGAGCGAGCAATCGCCACACGTTGTTGCTGACCACCGGAAAGCTGACCTGGAAACTTCAAAGCTTGTTCAGGTATTTTCACCCGCTCAAGATAGTGCATAGCAATCTCTTCCGCTTCTTTCTTGGGCATTTTACGAACCCAGATTGGAGCCAAAGTGCAGTTCTCAAGAATGGTAAGGTGCGGAAACAGATTAAAGTGTTGGAACACCATACCAACTTCACGGCGCACTTCATCAATCTTTTTCAAATCGCCAGTCAATTCAATGCCATCAACAATGATCTGGCCGCGTTGATGCTCTTCAAGGCGGTTGATGCAACGGATCATTGTTGATTTACCTGAGCCAGAAGGGCCGGCCACAACAATACGTTCACCGCGCATGACTTTCAGATTGATATCTTTCAAAACATGAAAATCGCCATACCACTTGTTCATATTGGTAATATCGATCGCCACATCCGTATCAGAAATATGCATTGATGTTCCCGCATCAGCAGATGATGTTTTTGCCTTTGCCGGTACTTTGCGGGCTGAGGCCGCGCTTGCACCAGATGCAACCAGAGCAGCAGCTCCCGTTCCTACAGCTATCGATTTGGCCACTCGCTTGGCAGTCTTGTTAGCCGTTGAAGGCACAGAACGCGATTTTGTGGTTGCACGACGAGCCGTAGACTTGGCTTTGCTGGCTTTCGCAGTAACCTTTTTCTTGGCAACGACCTTTTTTGTAACCTTCTTAGCAGCCGATTTTGCTTTAACGGTTTTCTTAGCCACTGATTTAGAAGCCGACGCTTTAGTTGTCGTCTTTTTTGTAATCGTTTTCTTGGTGGCCGCTTTCTTAGCAGCAGGTTTCTTGGTGGCTGCTTTCTTGGTTGCAGGCTTCTTAACTGCGGCCTTTTTGGCAGCAACCTTTTTAGGGGCAGCTTTCTTCTTAGGAGAAGGTTTCTTCGTTGCTGCTTTTTTAGCGGCAGGCTTCTTCGCCTTGGTGGTAGATTTTCCCATTAAACGCTTAGCCTGTTTGATCCACTCATCGCGCTCAATGCGACCTGAGAAGCTAAGCGATTGGTTGACATTATCAACCTCAGGCTTTTTCCAAACAGCAATTTGGTCATAGGTCCAAACACCCATTGCATTAAGTTTCTTCTCGAGTAACGGCCCAATACCGGAGATGAGTTTCAAATCATCTGGTTTTGTGGGTTTAGCTACTCTTGCAGGTGTGTGACCGACGATCTTAGCCGCCGCTTTGGTAGATTTTTTAGCCATGATGAACCCTTAGTTTCTGTGGCCAGTATCGAGCTTACGCTCAAAATACATGGAATAACGAGACATTGTGAAACAGAATATAAAGAACACTGCTCCGATGAAAACGGGAAGCTCCCACACGATACCATTCCATTCTGGAGTAGAACGGATGGGTTGCATGATGCCGATGGGATCAAGAATACCCACGATTGATACGAGAGTTGTATCTTTGAACAGGCCAATAAAGGTGCCCACGATCCCAGGAATTGATATTTTCAAAGCTTGGGGCAACACGATTTTTTGTGTTGCTTGCCAATAGGTCAAACCGAGCGCATCGGCAGCTTCATACTGCCCCTTAGGCAAGGCTGCCAATCCACCGCGTATAACCTCTGCCATATAAGCGGAAGCAAATAATGTCACCATGATGATAACGCGCAGGATGAGGTCAAAGGTCGTTCCTGGCGGCAAGAAATAATTGAGCAGAGTTGAGGCCACGAAAAGCAAGGTAATGAGTGGTACGCCGCGAATAAATTCGATGAAACCAACACAGAGCATTTTCACGGTCGGCATATCAGACTTACGGCCAAGAGCCAGCATGATACCCAGGGGTAAGGAAGCAACAATGCCAGTGATACCGATCACGAAGGTAACCAAGAACCCACCGAACTTGGAAGTTTCAACAGGCTCAAGAGATAAAAAGTTGGCATTTTCGGTAAGAACAGAAGCCAGACCACCTTGTATAAACAACTGCCATATCAAGATTGTCGCTAGTCCAGCAAACAATGCAAGTGTGGGGCCGAACATTTTAGATGCCATGCGATAAACAATAACCGTTAATACGATCATGGCAACGATGAGAAGAATATTCCAGATAGAACCACCCCATATCAACCAGTAGGCAAGCAACGGAAACGCCGCAGTAAACCAAAGCATCTTACGCGGAAGGTTGTCATGCAACACTGGTGCAAAGGCAACGAACATCAAAAGGAAAGTTAGAATTGGACGCCAATACAGCTCTGAAGGATAAAACCCGAATACCAGCTGATTTAGACGACTAACAACAACCGAGAAACAAGCGCCCTCAACACCATGGCCATTGATTTCTCGACATTCAGTTAAGCTTCCTGCACTCCAAACTGAATTGGTAATAAACCAAGGTATCAAAGCAGATAGAAGTGAGTAAATAACAAAGGCAGAAATCACCGTTAGGATTGAATCGCTGACACTGGAAAAGAAATTTTGTTTTAACCAAGCAATTGGACCACGGGTATTACTGGGAGCAGGAAGCTCCGGTAGGTTTGTGTTTGCCACATAGGCGATTGAGGTTTTAGTGCTAGACATATCAACGCTCCTCCAATGAAACGGCGCTGTTATAAATATTCATCGCCCCAGATATCAGTAACGAAACAACCAGATAAAAGCCCATCAGAAGCAACAGGCACTCCATCTCTTTACCCGTTTGGTTCAAAGTTATACCTCCCAATGTACCCGTGACATCCATATACCCCACAGCAATGGCCAAAGAAGAGTTCTTGGTTAAGTTAAGATATTGAGAGATCAACGGTGGAATAATTATCCGTAGCGCTTGGGGAAGGATCACTAAGTTCATTGTACGGGTAGCTGGCAATCCAAGAGACGATGCAGCCTCTGTTTGACCATGACTAATCGCTTGAATACCCGCCCGTACAGCCTCGGCAATAAATGCTGCGGTGTAGAGCGTTAGCGCCAACCACAATGCAACAAAACTAGAGCGAATAAATAGACCTCCCTTAAAATTGAAGCCCTTTAATTCAGGAATATCTAGGCCAATCGGCTTCCCCATTATGAAATACATTATCAGTACCGGTAAGAAAAACAGCCCAAGCTTAATCCAAAAGGTCGGTAGGGTTGCTCCTGATGCTTCCTGGCGGGCTTTTGCCCAACGACCGAAGAACCAAATTGCAACCAACGAGGCTAGGAAGACCAATCCTAATATCCATGCTCCGCTTTCAAAAGTTGGGGCTGGAATATATAGGCCGCGGTTTGTAGGAACGACCCCGCCTAAATAAGTTACCGCTTGTTTTGGGCTAGGTAAAGCTGAGGAAAGAACCGAGCTTGCAACCAAAATCCAAAGAAGAACAGGGATATTACGCAAAGTCTCAATGTATACAGTCATCAACTTTGCGATGAGCCAGTTTTTTGAAAGGCGCGAAATACCAATGATGACACCCAAAATAGTAGCAAATATACAGCCAAGAACTGCAAGAACCAAGGTGTTGAGAATACCAACCAACGCAGCTTTCCAATGGGGAGATCGCGATGTGTACTCAATCAACCTTTGGTTGATATCATAAGAAGCAGGTTGCCAAAGGAAATTGAAGGAGAATTCCTTACCGGTAATGCGAAAATTTTCGATCACGTTATTTACGAGCCAGCCAACGGATAGCATCACAAGCATCAAGGTGACCACTTGGAGTGTGTAAGAGCGATATCTCTTATCATAAATAAGCATGCTTAGGCGGAACGGTTCGACGTCCTCGGCAAAATCACTGGCTAGTGTCATGTTTGTCGCTCATACAGATTTGAAATTTGGCTTCTGCCAAATTCCCGTTCCTACCAGTGAACTGGCGGAATCTAGTTGTAATTCAAGTCTAATTTTACATTTTTGAATACAGAAAAGGCGACACCTCGATTGAGGTGTCGCCTAATTTATTTATCGCTTAACGTAGTGGCGCCGCATAAAGCAGACCGCCATCGCGTGGCAATGCGTTCAAGCCGCGAGCCAAACCGATTTTAGTATCTTTACCGATATATCTTTCGAAAATCTCGGCGTAGTTACCACCAGCTTTGATCGCATCAAGAGCCCAAGTTTTACTAAGGCCGAGCATTGCGCCGTATTCGCCTTCTAGGCCGAGCATACGTGCAACTTCTGGGTCATTTTGACCTTCTTTTGCCATTGCATCAGCGTTAGCGCCTGTAACACCTTTTTCTTCAGCAATTACGAGTACGTTACGAACCCATTTGATGATGTCTGCCCATTGGTCGTCGCCTTGGCGTGACAAAGGAGCAAGAGGCTCTTTAGAAATAATTTCTGGA
>JAZGFF010000074.1:0-3989 GCA_036479095.1 Rhizobiaceae bacterium
TTGAGATAAATTTAAATCCGCGCCAGTCGCACTTCAAGATACGCCCGTATTTTGGCATTTGATGTAAGCGAAATTGCTTTTTCAAATGCTGTGCGGGCGTTCTGTATATCCCCAATAACGGCCAGCAGATGCGCCCGGGTGCCCCATGCTGCTTGGTGGTTTTCGATGGTGGTTTGGTCAATTACATCAAGCCGCGCCAGACCTGCCTTTGCGCCATGGGCTTCCCCTATTGCCGCCGCTTGGGCAACGACAGCGCCAATGGTGGGGGCTAGGTGGAGTAAGCCTTCATAGAGCTGAATAATTGCAATCCAGTCAGTCTTGCCAGTATGACGACAATCATTATGTACCGCTTGAATTGCTGCTTCAATTTGAAACCGCCCTAATTGATTTAGCTTCTTGGCGCGGGCAAGTAGGTTATCAGCCCGTTCAGCGCGGGGAACGTTCCAAGTGGAAGGGTCTTGTTCTTTGAGTGGGATAAAATGCTCGGAAATTACACGCCTTGATGCCGCATAATTAAGCAAAGCTGCAAGTCCTAAAACTTCGGCTTCGTTGGGCAGTAGATCGACTAACAAGTCTGCAAGAAAAAGGGCCTCTAACCCCAGCTCTTCGACTTCATTAGCGCTGGTAAGCTCAATTGCAAAAGCTCCATAGATGGCTTCCATAACGGCTTCTAACCGTTCAGGCATTTGACTTTGTTCGGGGATGACGAAGGGGATGCGAGCCTGCTTGATTTTCTTCTTTGCCCGCACCAGCCTTTGCGCCATTGCGGTTGGTGGAATGAGAAATGCGCTGGCAATTTGTGCGGCTTCCAAGCCTAGCACTGTTTGCAACATCAAGGGGGTTCGGATGTTTTCATCAATTGCAGGGTGGGAGCAAACAAATAAAAGTTGCAACCGTTCATCTGGAATGTTGTTTGGGTCGAGATCGTTCATTGTGGGCTCGATGTCATCCAGAGATACACTGGTTTTGTGCGCAGCACTCTTGAACTGATCGCGCATCTTATTTCGGGCGGTGGTGAGCAACCATGCTTCTGGTTGTTCAGGAGTTCCATCGTGAGGCCAAGTTTCGAGAGCACGCGTAAAGGCTTCGGCCAACGCATCTTCAGCAAATGCGATGTCACTGGTTTGTTTGGCAAGTACGGCCAATAGTTTGCCGTAGGAAGCACGCGCAACATCGGCCGCGCGCGCATTTGCTTTCTGACTCATGCGCCTTATTTCTGGCCTTCAGGCATGGCTGATGGGCGGACTTCAACCTTGCCATAATAAGCACCCGGGCATTTTTCTGCCCATAATAATGCGGCATCGAGATCAGGAGCTTCAATGACAAAATAGCCGCCCAGTTGTTCCTTTGTATCTGCAAAGGGGCCATCTTGAATTCGCTTCTTGCCACCAACCATACTTATGGTGGTGGCTGTTTCTGTGGGCTGTAACCAGTCAGTGTCCACAAAAATGCCAGCCTCTTTCAGAGCGCCGATATAGGCACCAAAGGTCTTGAGGGATTCTTGCATTTGTTCAGGTGTTTGGTCGCGGGTGTTCTTATGTTCGCTGTATAATAGAAATGTATAACGCATGGGATTGTCTCCTGTGGTGTGGTCGAGTGTCTCGAAAACAATCCCATTTGGCAACAGGTTTGCTTTCACACCCATGACGATTGGGGTGGCGATCAATCGACAAAATGGAAGAATTTATTTTCTAAAGTTCTCCACAGAACCATCGCGGTAAAACATGTTGTAGGTTTCAAACGGGATAATTTGTCCGTTGGGGGTTACGAAATGGATGCAGGAGCGTTTGATATTGGCAACGCAGAAGTCGTATTTATCCATGAAGTTGACGATCACAACCCGGAAAATGTTCTCATAAGTTAAGCTTTCCGGCACCTCAACTTGAGGTAAGCAACAAAGCAATTCGCCTATGCGTTCTGCGACATTAGGCTCGATGGTGGAGAGTGAGAACAGCTTGAATATCCGCTCCTTTAATTCGGGATAACGCTCGAAATTTACGGCGTTGGGCATTTCTGCAATCAACTGATCCTTGGGTATCATTGAGGTGATGGGAACGACGGTCTCACCGTTACGCAATCCGTAGCCGATGGAGATCGCTGTCGGGTTGCAGGGTAGGGGGATCATATCGGCCTCACCGAATATGGGGCTGTCCTCGACAATGCGGCGGCGGATGTCGGTGAGCAAGACGCGGTGCTTTTTCGGGTCGAAATCTTCGTTGCGGCCCGTGTCTTGGATTGGTTGGAAGGTCACTCCGCGCACGCATTTGAATGTTAGCGCATGGTCGATAATTGCTGCCATTTCCGTGTCGTTCAAATCTTTCTTCACGGTGCAAACAAGGTTGGTGGAAATGCCAGCTTTGTCCAATGCCTCAAGCGCCTTTTGGCGTACTTTGGTGAGGTCCGCGCCGCGCAACGCTTTCAGAGCTTCAGATTTGAGGCTGTCGAATTGTAGGTAAATCTCCAAGCCCTTTTTGCGCTTCTCCAGCTCGGCCACAAACGCTGCGTCCCCTGCTATACGCACGCCGTTGGTGTTTATCATTAAATGGCGAATCGGGCGTTCCCGTGCCATGTCGATGATCTTGATGATGTCGGGGTGGATGGATGGTTCGCCACCTGAAAGTTGCAACAGGTCTGGCTCGCCTTCGCTTTCCACCAGTGCGTCCATCATGCGGCCGATGGTGCCCAGGCCTTGATGGTTAGTGGAGGCCTTGGAGGATTCTGCAAAACACACGGGGCAGGTTAAATTGCAGGCTTCGTTGATCTCGATAATCGCAAGGCAAGAGTGCTGTTCGTGGTCGGGGCATAGGCCGCAATCGTAGGGGCAGCCGAAATTGGTTTTCGTTTGCACCGCCAGCGGGCGATCACCGGGTTTAAGAAACGAAAGTTCGGCGCGGTAATATTCTGAATCAGACGAGATCAGCGTCTTTTGAACCCCGTGCTCCTTGCAACGCTTTTCAAAATAAACATTGTCCCGATCAATGAGAATTTTAGCGGGAACAAGTTTCATGCAAGTCTCGCAAAGCGAGTGAGTCTGACCATGAAAAATATAAGATTTAGCTTTACGAATGTGGGCGTTCATTGCGATTTGTTCTTTACATGGCGCAGGATAAGGAAGCCGAAGAGTGCGATGAGGAATGTTATGGAGTATATAGTTTCAAGCCCACCAATATCACTGATGACCATGAACACCACACTACAAAGCCCTGGTAGGAGCATGATGACACCGAGTATGGTTAGGCCAATTTTTGTGCTGCTCTTCATTTAATTATCAACTCTCAAAAAACCAAAATGAAATATGCCGCGAAAATCACTAGGCCAATTACTGTCAAATATCCAACCCACTTTCTGAGCCTGAGTAACCATGGTTTGGGGAAGGCTTTGGAGAGTAAGAAGGCGCCAATATAGCCCGTGATTAATGACGGAAATGAGATCATGGGAACGGCGCCAAAATATAAATCTGGTCGCTTGCTCAGGAACGCGACATCATAGATTTCACGTGCAGTGAAGGGCACAAAAAACGCCCCACAAAGACCGGGGGCCAAGAGGAGTATGCCGAGGATCAGCAACGCTATTTTTTGCCAGCTCATTGCATCTTCTCCCCTTGTTTCATCATCATAGCATAACCCAGCAACCCGAGGGAGAGCAATTGGAAGATTGTAAAACCCGCAATTATTGAACCGTAGGGTTTGAAAAATTCTAAGATGAATCGCTCAGTGGCGTAGAAAGCTACTGCGTAATAAAAGCCGTTGGTGCGCCAGCCTGTTGAGCCGCGTTTTATCATGATGGCGTATAGGGCGGCGAAACCGAGCATGGCGATTGTTTCGTATAATTGTACGGGGTGGCGCATTATTCCATCGCCAAAATCCCACCCCCAATTTGCGCCCGTTGGGATGCCATAGGTGAAATCCTTTAAGCCAGAGAGCAGGCAGCCGATGCGGCCAACGGCAATGCCTAGCGTCATGGGGAGGGCATATATTGCCCCCGTTCTG
>JAZGFF010000075.1:0-3325 GCA_036479095.1 Rhizobiaceae bacterium
GCATTATCTTATGCGAAAACGATGCCCAAGCCTATGATTTCATCAACGACTATGCGCCGGAACACTTGCAACTGCTTTCCAAAAACCCACGGGATCACCTACCCCACATTCGCAATGCTTCCGAAATTTTGATGGGGCAAGACGCACCGGGTTCTATCGCCAATTATATGATGGGGCCGAATTGTGTATTGCCCACTTCTGGCGCCGCTAAAACTCGCTCGCCTCTTGGGGTGATGAATTTTATCAAAGCGTGCTCGATTGGTGAATTAAGCCGTGAAGGTTTTCAAGAAATGGGGCCAAAAACTGCTATTTTTGCCCGTTATGAAGGGTTTGACGCCCACGCGAATGCCGTCGGAGATTTGCGCAAAAAGGCCCTAGGAAATAGCTAATTGCGCCTGAACTAATGCGGCACTGACCATGATGTCCAAATGGGCACCGCCACCATTTTTATAGACAGTAATTTGTTCATCATCGTCGCGGCCAACTTCCCCGGCTACCAACATATGCAAATCTGCCTTAATGGCTTCGCGGCTGATGATGCCATCATCAAGGGGTGATTTTAGTTCGCCGATATGGTCGAGTGTCGTTTCAAAACTATCAACAAACCAGAGGCCTCGATGATGCAAATCATCATCCGCCTCACGCATATCTGCTTTATAAGCTCCAACCAAATCGACATGGGCGCCAGCTGATACCAGTGCACCTTTTAGAACCGGTTTACGGCTCATGGTAGCGCAACAAATGATGTCTGCTTGAGGAACTGCATCATCAAGGTTGGAAACAATTTCCA
Source organism: Rhizobiaceae bacterium (assembly GCA_036479095.1). Classification (GTDB taxonomy): domain Bacteria; phylum Pseudomonadota; class Alphaproteobacteria; order Rhizobiales; family Rhizobiaceae; genus Pseudahrensia. The sequence continues at coordinate 791 of JAZGFF010000075.1, forward strand.
AGTCTTGTGCGACATCAGATAACTTATCAAGCAACGCTTCAACCCGTTTGGGTGACCTGTTCCAAAGTAAAATTTTCTGGATGTTTGGGCGCACAGAAAGGTGGGCGCGAATTAACGGCTCTGCCATGGCTCCCGCCCCCACCATCAAGAATGTTTTAACATCCTTTCGTGCGAGCAGATCGCAGCCAAGGGCACTATCAGCAGCTGTTTTCCAAGCGGTGATTTCGGTTCCATCCAGAAGGGCGTAAAGCTTTCCCGTATCATCATCAAACAACATAATTTGAGCATGAATACTGGGGAGTGGAATTTTACGATCAGGGTTATTGGGTACGACCGTTGCCGCTTTCACACCAGCGGCCAGCCCTTCGATATAAGCACTACGGACCAGCATCATATTTTCACCGGCACCAACTAGAGTGTCGCCGATGCTGGCTCTGGGTAAGCGGTGGCCAGAACGGATCGCCTCAATCACCATGGGCCAACTGGCAAGCAGTTGGATGTCGTGGGCTGATAGATTGATTATGGAGTGGGCTGGTTTCATAGGGTAAACTAAACTGTACACCACAATAAAAAAAGCCCCCATTTATGCAATGGAGGCTTTAATAAAATCTCTTGAGAAGGCTTAGCCGAGGAGCGAACCGAGCTGCATGGCAATGCCCATGTCGCCTTCAACTTTGAGTTTACCAGACATGAAAGCCATTTGTGCATTTTCTTCACCAGAAGCAATTGCTTCAAATACGTCTTTATCAACTTGAACCGTGCAATCTGCATCGCCATTGTCGTTATTGACGACTGCTGGGTCGGCGGCACCATCAATGGTTAGCTGCCCATCATCTCCAAAATCGAACTTTACGACTTTGCCGTCAATTGCGCCATTTTTTTCAACTTGCTTGGTCATTTCAGCGGTAATTTCTTCGAGTGTCATTCCAGTTCTCCCAGTTTGGTTTATACCAACATGCACCAGTATCTACACGTGATGTTGTTGATTGTAAAAATGTCAGTCTTGCCCTCCCACAAAACAAGCGTCATAGTCAACATACTACTCGGTATGTCGAAGGATTATTCACCGAGATCAACCTTCTTAAAGGATTACATAGAATGCGCGAAGCCGTCATTGTTTCAACCGCCCGAACCCCGATTGGGAAAGCTTATCGTGGAGCTTTCAACAATACACCGTCACAAACCTTAGCAGGTCACGCCATTCAGCACGCCGTTGCAAGAGCTGGTATTGAGGGCGGCGAAGTTGATGATGTGGTGATTGGCGCTGCTATGCAGCAAGGTGTGCAAGGGGGCAACATTGCCCGCCAAGCAGCGCTAAAGGCAGGTCTTCCAGTTACCGTTTCAGGCATGTCAGTTGATCGCCAATGTGCTTCAGGAATGATGGCAATCGCGACTGCAGCCAAACAGGTAATTCACGACAATATGCCGATTTGCGTTGGTGGCGGCGTTGAATCCATCTCAATGGTACAAACCCCTGAAATGCGGGTGGGGGTCGACAAATCACTGATCGCCATGCACCCAAATGTTTATATGTCGATGCTGGAAACCGCTGAAATAGTAGCCGGTCGATATGGCATCTCTCGTGAACAGATGGATGAATATGGTTTTCAATCGCAAATGCGTACCGCAGCAGCCCAAGAGGCTGGTAAATTTGACGACGAAATCGTTGCCCTCCCCTCGACCATGATCATGGTGAATAAGGAAACCAAAGAAAAATCGGAACACGATGTAACTTTGGATAAGGACGAGGGCAACCGCCCCTCCACTACCCTTGCAGGATTGCAAGGATTGGGCCCAGTACTAGGGCCAGACAAGACCATAACAGCAGGAAATGCCTCTCAACTTTCAGATGGTGCATCTGCAGCTGTTGTGATGGAAGCAAAAGATGCTGAGAAACGAGGACTTAATCCGCTTGGAGCTTATCGCGGAATTGCTGTTGCAGGTCTTGAACCGGATGAAATGGGTATTGGCCCAGTTTTTGCCGTGCCAAAGCTTCTAGAACGGTTTAATTTGAAAATGGATGATATCGGCCTTTGGGAATTAAACGAAGCATTTGCCGTACAGGTTCTACATTGTCGAGATACACTTGGGATTCCCGACGAGATTTTGAACGTCAACGGCGGCGCGATCTCTGTCGGACATCCCTATGGTATGAGTGGTGCAAGGATGGTTGGCCATGCTTTAATCGAGGGTAAACGACGAGGTGCAAAATACGTGGTTTGCACCATGTGCGTCGGTGGCGGCATGGGCGCAGCTGGCCTGTTTGAAGTTTACTAAGCCACCAAAAATCAGGGGAATTCAATGACACTATCAGTGACAACCAAAGCCCGGGTCGCAACGATTACGATCAACCGTCCAGAAGCACGCAACGCGATGACGCGCCCGATGTGGAGCGAGTTGGTGAAAATATTGCGCGCTCTTGAAGATGATAAGGACGTGGGGTGTGTTGTTATCACCGGTACGCAGACATCATTTTGTTCAGGAGGTGATGTGAAGGGAATGGTTGATCGCCTAGGGGGTGATAACCAAGAAAGC
>JAZGFF010000076.1:0-8680 GCA_036479095.1 Rhizobiaceae bacterium
ACAATGCGGGCAACCAATACGCAAATGGACGAGGGGTTGAAAAAAACCAAACCCTTGCCACAAAGCTTTACGTGAAGGCCTGCGACGGAGACAACGCCGGAGGCTGTTACAATGCTGGCATTCACTACGGCAATGGAGAGGGCGTTGAAAAAAATCAAACCCTTGCCGCAAATTTTTATGTGAAGGCATGTAATTTCGGCGATGCCGCAGGCTGTTTCAATGCTGGCGTTTCACACTTCTCTGGACAGGGTGTTGCCAAAGATCAGTTTCGCGCGGCGGAATTCTTTGTAAAGGGCTGCCGCGGCGGCGATGCAAAAAGCTGTGCCAATTCTGGCGTTATATACAAGAAAGGGATTGGTGTTGCCAAAGACCCAAGGCGCAGTAAGGAGTTCTTTGCAAAAGCATGTTCTCTGGGTGAGAAAAAAGTATGCTGACGGTGTCGTTGCTTATCAATCAACATGAATTTCCTTTATGGGTGACTATAAGGAAGCTAGTTCACATCACCTGATTGAGGGATAGACACAAATGTAGTTTTTGGCATTATCCAACCTTGGGGCATTGAGCACTGATTTATATTGGAATGTGTTGATGCAAAAAAATATTGGAATATCTTTTTTTAGCACCGTAGCTGCGGTGTCTTTTGTGGCCGTTGTTTGGGGTGCGAATCCCAGCAGCGCGCATGCTCCGTTTGCAAAACAAAATAATAAAATTACCCCTTCACATTCTGTTTCAAGCCACAGGGGGATACTGATCGCGGGAAGCGATGCGGCCTTGGACGTTGACGCCAACGGTGTCCAACTTGGGGTGCACGAACTTTATCTACGGGCAAAATCTTTTCATGATGGAAAGGATGCTGAGGGTCGGGAAGTAAAAAGAGACTATGGAATTGCTGCTAAGCTCTACAAGCTTGCAGCGGACAGGGGCAGTGCGCTGGCTCAAACTGCGTTGGGCCGCATGTATCAATTGGGCACTGGTATGGCGACTAACAATATTGAGGCTGCGCGTTTATATGGATTGGCTGTTGTTCAAAACCATGTTCCAGCTCAAGCACATCTGGCTTATCTCTATGAGGTTGGCGCGGGTGTTGAAAAAGACCTTAGCAAAGCCATCACTCTGTATTCCAAAGCTGCGGACAAGGGAGACATCAAGGCTCTGAACAACCTTGGCTACCTCAATCAACACGGCATCGGCATGGACAAAAATTCAGCGGAAGCTGCGCGGCTTTACAATGTCGCCGCTAAGATGGGTGACAAGATAGCACAAACCAACCTCGGCAATATGTATCGCATTGGTGAAGGTGTTCCCCAAGCCCCGGGCGTTGCTGCAAAATGGTATCGGTTGGCCGTCGAACAAAATCACTCCCGAGCCCAAAACAACCTTGCCAATCTCTATGAACTTGGCCTTGGTGTTGGCCAAGATGATGGCAAAGCGGCTGGCTTGTATCTGGCCGCATCGGAACAAGGGTATGACGTTGCACAACAAAATCTCGGTGAAATGTATTCACAAGGACGAGGCGTTCGCCAAGATTTTGACCAAGCACTGATTTGGTATTCTGCGGCTGCAAAACAAGGCAACGGTATAGCCCAATTTAACGTTGGTTACCTGCACAACGTTGGGAAAGGCACAGCACAAAACTACGTCGAAGCCCTAAAATGGTATCAAAAATCTGCCGCTCACACCGGAGCTCAAAAACAAAAGATTGTTCGCACGCTGACGAAGCTTGCAGTCGATAACAAAGAGTATGCAGAGGCAAGTCGGCTCTACTTGCTGGTCGCAACGCACGGATTGAAAGAGAGTTATTTCAAGGCGGCGCAAATGCTTGCAGCCCGCCGCCCAAGCGAGGCCTTGCACCTTTATAAAGCAGCTGAAGCGCTGGGTGATGAGCGGGCACAAAAACAAATCCAGCTCCTTCTGGAGAATCATTAATGGCTCCTAATTTGAGAGCCAGTCTGTGTAACCAATGAGTTTCCCTCAATTTATTAATCCCATTTCAATTAAAAATCGAAGAGTAATGCCGATGCTAAAACTAGGAAAAACAACCACTTTTGCCCTTGCCGCCCTGTTATGCGCAACACCTGTTGGCGCCGTGGCTCAGGATTTCAAAACGGGTTTCAAAGCAGCGAAGGCTGGAGATTACGCAACAGCGATAAAAAACTGGCTCCCCCTTGCGCGGAAAGGCAATCCCGATGCGCAATTCAATCTTGGTGTGTTTTATTTGAAGGGCCAAGGGGTCAAAAAAAGTTATGCAGAGGCTGCAAAATTCTTCATCCTCGCAGCCGACCAAGGCGATGTTACTGCGCAAAATTACATTGGGCAAATGTATGCAAATGGCACCGGGGTCAAGAAAAACGATGGAGAAGCCGCTCGCTATCTGGGTCTTGCTGTAGCCCAAGGGCATCTCGACTCCCACCAACTTCTCGGGGTGCTGTATAATAACGGTAGAGGTGTTGAGAAGAACCACACGAAGGCAGCGCGCCTATTGAGCTTTGCTGCATCGAAGGGGATTGCTAGTGCACAATATGACCTTGGCGTGATGTACAACGATGGCATTGGCGTCAAAAAAAATCACGCTGAAGCTGCTAAACTCTACCGCCTCGCTGCAGATCAGGGTTATGCTAGCGCGCAATTTAATTTGGCGATGTTATATGAGAGGGGCGAGGGTGTCGAAGTAAACCAAGTTACTGCCGCGCAGTACTTTTTTCGTGCTGCAAAACAGGGGCACGTTTCCGCGCAATATAAGCTTGGAGTAAAGGCGCAAAAAGGCGAAGGCGTCAAACAGAGCAACACTGATGCGGTGATGTTTTTTCGCCGTGCTTCAGATAAAGGGTTTGCTCCTGCACAATTCAAACTTGGCATGATGTATGCTGGTGGGAAGGGCGTCGAGAGAAGCATGGCCGAAGCGGCACGACTGTTTTTGCTCGCGGCTCAGTCTGGCAACAAACACGCGCAATACAATCTTGGTACGATGTATGACCACGGCAATGGTGTCGAGCAAAGTGATATTAAGGCCGCGAAGTTCTACAAACTCTCTGCGGAACAGGGCAAACTGTCGGCAATGGTAAACCTTGGCGCCATGTATCTTGAAGGACGCGGCATTGAAAAAAATGCCCCAGAGGCGGCTAAACTCTTTCAATATGCAGCTAAGTTTGGTCATGCCCAAGCGCAGTACAATCTGGGCATATTGTATAAAAGTGGCAATGGTGTCGAACAAAGCGATGCCAAAGCCGCGCAATTGTACAAACTTTCCGCTGATCAAGGTGACGCTCTCGCGATGGTCAATCTCGGCATGATGCACGCCAATGGCCAAGCCGTTGAGCAAAGCTATATCAAAGCCGTGCAGCTCTACGAACTTTCCGCCAAGCGCGGCAATGCTCTCGCAATGGTCAATCTTGGTGCGATGTATTCCAAAGGCAAAGGGGTTCAACAAAATTTTGCTACAGCCGCAAAGCTCTACAAACTCTCTGCTGATAAAGGCAACACTCGGGCAATGGTATATCTGGCGATGATGCACGCCAAAGGCAAAGGGGTTGAACAAAGTGATGTGGAGACTGTGCGTCTCATTCGGTTAGCCGCAGGCAAGGGGAATACCAAAGCAAAGAAGATTCTAGATAACATGGTGAAGGCCGGTCATGCCAAGCCGTAGCCATTAGAGGCTGCAATAATTTTGAACCACTTCATTTCAGCACGTTAGGAAAAGATAAATGTCAGAACCAATTGAATTCCGCCCCGAAGCCAATCCAGTTGCCTGCTGGCTTATCGGCGGCTTTATAGGCCTTCTGGGTGCTGGTTTGATCTTTACTGGTTTCAACAGAATTTCATACGAACCTGAATGGATGATCCCACAAATCCTGCTTGGCGTGGCACTCTGTTTCTTGGCATGGCGCGCCGCCAACTACTACCGCCGCCCAGCCTTCGCGCTGACACAGGACGCCATAGTGTTGAAGCCGTTTTGGTCGTTCACCAAAAAGATCCGATACGCAGATATGGCGGGCTTGGGGTTTTATGAGCAAGACAATGCCGCCAAGGATTATTCCCGAAGAGTGACAGGCGTAAAAACTGGACAAATTGTTACCTCACAACATCTCGTTATCAGGTTGAAATCGAATGAGGTCAAAGAAGTTGTTTTACCGCGATACGACAACGCAGAGCTCATCGATATTTTACAACGAAAAACAGGTTTGAAATACGAAAAAATGGCACGGCAAAAGGCTGGGTAAACTCAAATAGAGAGAATGCTCATGACCTCACCTACCATCAAGAAAATAGGCGCGTTGATCGTCGCTGCGATGATATTAGCATCGTTGGGAACGGTTACGTATTCTCTGGTCAGCCCAACGGTGGAGCAGACAAAGCCTAACGCGGACTGGCGACATAATATGTACCTCTTTTGCCACGAGGCTTTTGACCCGAAAGTCTGCATACAGGCGGGCCAAGCTTTTGAAGCTGGGAAGGGTGGTGAGAAAGACATTGAGCGGGCAATCAAAATGTTCAACAGGGCATGCAGCTTTGGAAATGAGCTTGGTTGTACTCTTGAAGAGGCCGCAATCGACAATAATGCGAAGACAGGGGGGTGACGCTCAAAGTAATCAAGCAATGGATCAAGGGTGGTGAGGCTGGCAATCTAGATTCTTGTCACAATGTTAACCGTGCACTGCAAACAGGGAATGGGGTTATTAAAGACGTTTGGCGTGCCACCAGAATTTAGCAGGCAAACTGTGAGGCAAAACAGTCGAAAGAACAGTTAAACGCACTCGCCTGTGATAAATTAATAAGTAAGATGATAGCCACAGCATCTCGTGATAACTCGGAAAGGTATGCACCATTCTCCTATTGAGCCTCAAATTTAGCGACCGAAGCTCTGTTTGCATTTTGCCTAATAATTTATAAAACAATTTCAACACGATACACGTTCGCAAAACTATTCGAACGGCTGCACCAGTTTTTATTCTCGCGGTATTCGCTTTGTTCAAGGCCGCGACGCAGTTTGATTTTGATTAGGTCGTAGCTGCTTTAAGAAGCTGCATATACCGTTCCGTATCTGTGATCCGTTTTTTTCAATCAAACCAAAGTGCGCAGCACCGGATACCTCCAGATATGTTGCTGCGCCCCCGAGGCGGTCATAGATTGACAAAGCTCCTGGGCGCGAACTGGTGGGGTCTTTGGTTCCTCGGGCTATCAAAGTTGGAACAGAAATGTTTGCCGGATTATAAAACCCTTTCCCTTTGAATGCTGAAATAAGGTCAACCAAACAACCGTTTGGGACTTGAATTTTTCCCGTTTGTTGATTTTGAAGAGAGTTTTTGAACACATCATCAAGCACACCACGAAGCAGCCATTCGTCCTCAGCGATGGTTGGATGCTCCTGTTGGAGGCGCTCCACAAAAGTTTCTTTAGAAACAAACCTAAATGCTGGGATTTGGCCTTCGTCCATGCCTCCCATAAGGCGTTCCAACTCTTTTGTATCAACATGATCGCAAATTGGCGCAATGAGAACCAGACGCTCGATCAGTCCCTTCCCGATCCCCGTTGCATATACAGACGAAATAATCGTTCCCCAAGACATTCCAACAAGCGACACGGTTCTTGAAGGATGCTCTTTCATTATCGTGCGCACCGCAGCATCAACATCCAAGACTGCCTCGGTGGCCCGTGCATAGGGTCTGTTATCGGGTGCATCCGATGGCGGTAACGAACGGGCATAGCCTCGGATATCCAAAGCATAAGCAGGGATACCCAACGATGCCAAATCGTCCAATAGGCTTTCCCCGTCCGCATCAAATAATGCGCTGGCGATGGTCGCGCCATGGACGCATAAAACAGGAGTATGTATCTGTGTATTAGGAATGGCGTACCGCATGAATATCTCTAAGCTCGGATCGTCAACTGGTGAAATAGAACGGCCTCCCTTCACAATACCCATCCTCGAATTTTCCTCAGTAAATTCTGCATTTAACAAGGTTACTATCGGGTCGATTGAAATCACGTGCAATGGTCTCGTTGTGCATTACCCTTAAAATCTCTAGGGTTTTCCCAAATATTCCCATAATGGAATCCAACCATGACACCCCGTGAACGTATACGAAAAACATTTGATCAGAAGTTGAGAATGGGGGAGTTTCTGGTTGGCGCGGCCGTTGGGGCGGGTAGTACGGCAAAAGCCGCAGAAAGGGGTGGCGCTGACTTTTTATTGGCGCTTAGTGCTGGGCGGGTTCGGGTTATGGGAGCCGGGTCTGTTGCCTCAATGTTCCCTATTCACAATGCAATGGATTTTGTCGAAAGTTTTGCAGTACAAGAGATGTTACCGCAATGCTCAACCCCTATTTTATTTGGTTTGAGTGTCAGTGATCCTCGGGAAGATACCTCTGTACTTTTAGATCGGGTGCTGGCCAACGGATTTCCAGGTGTTGTGAATTGGCCGACCAGCGTTTGTTTTCCTGAGGGTGTTCAAAGCGCTCTTGATATTGCCGGGCGAGGTTTTTCTCGTGAACTGGAAATGTTGCGCGCTGCAGGAAATGCAGGGCTGTTTACGGCAGTTATTGTGTCTACACCAGATCAGGCGGAACAGGCCGCAGCTTCTGGCGTCGATCTTATCGATTTTAACTTTGGCTGGAACGTTGGTGGCTCCCTTGGTCACCAATCCGATCTCACATTAAAAGAAATTGCAGGGGTAGCGAAAGCGGTTGTTACCCGCATCAAACGTCATTCGCAGGACGCATATTTGCTGTTGGCAGGGGGCCCAATCCGCAATGTCGACGACTTGATCACCGTCTATAAAAATGCCCCCATTGATGGATATGTTGGGGGATCTACCCTTGACCGCATACCCATCGAACAGGCCATCGAAGATCGAACAATTCGTTTCAAATCATCCCCGATAAAAGTTCGCCAAATCTCGCGTGAGGAAAAAAACTTAGCGGGCTTCGGGGAAGCCGTAAAAATACTGGGGAGCACGCCAGCCATTCTAAGGGCGACAACCGCGCTAAAACGGCTGTGCGAAAATGTGGGCCCGATTGGCTTAGTAGGAGAAGAAAGTTCAGGCCGACAAGCTATTGCTGAGGCCATACACAATCATGGCGGCGGATCGATTTCTTCCTTAGCTGTTTTGGATGCCAAAGAAATGCAGACTAAACAGCTGGCAATCCGAATGTTTGGACGTGCTTCAAAAGCAACTACACAGTTGATGGGAATCCTTGAAACCCGCAGCATCAAAACAGTGGTCATCAGGCAAGTCAATCTTTTACCCAAGGATTTGCAAAAGAAGATCGCCCGGTTTGTGAGCGAGGGACGGTTTCGCCCCATTGGGGGGCGCATGCAAGTCCGGCAAGGGTTGCGCCTGATTTTCATCTATTCAGAAACGGAAGAAACCCTCGAACCCGAATTGGGAGAGATTTTAAGAAACTGCCGGGTCGACATCCCCGCGATAAGAGATCGCGCCGATGACCTGCTGGAACTGCTCAATAGTGCTTTACGAAATTCTCATCGCGATGCAAACTATTCATTTTCTCCAGCGGCACTGAGGACACTTCAGCGTCATTCTTGGCCAAACAACTTTAGAGAATTGAATGCTTTCGTCTCACGGCTTGTGCGTTCGACATCGGCAGGAGAAATTGATCAGGAAACAGTTTCTCTTCTCTTGGACCCTGATACGGACCGACACCGAAGGCCCGGTTCTGAACGCGAGATCATAATAGAGACTCTTTGGCGGCATGGTTTTCATAAGGGTAAGGCAGCGAGTAGCTTGGGAATTACGCGCCGTACTTTATACAACCGAATGAAAAAGCTTGAAATCGATGCCTAAGGAACTGACTTAAATTTCTGTTTTGATGATGTTGTCGTCTCCCAGGACATAAACCGTTTTATCCGTGGCTGCGGATATCTCTTCAAATGCTTTTTTCATTCGAGAAGGGTTAAAATGCCCTTGCTTGAAATCCTCGATTTCTGGACACAACAGCCAAAAGGATGGGGCTATACTTTCCCAATACAGCAGGTCAGATTTTCGGCAAACTGCGGCCCCAACACTCAATCCATTTTCTTTGAAACGAGCCAACGTAAGCACCTCCGAAACGACGCCGTGTTTTACTTCGTCCAACTGTCGCAGAAAGTGTAATCCGTATTGAGAGATCGTTGGAAAATTGATGACAGTATGAACACCAAGTTCTTTGATTAACCTGCTCATAGCCTCGAGATTGATGAACGGATCGGCGGCAAAAATGCCAACACAAGAACAGTTGCCTGTTGCGGACTCATCTAGCTCGCGAAGTGCACAAACCAAGTCTTGATTGTGATTGCGATTTGGTGAGAGACCCGAAACGCTTATCGGTAGGGGTGACAGGGGTGGCCAAAAGGGCAGCAATAAGTCGAACTCCGTTACCAGCTTGCTCCATCCCCCAGAGGCACCCGCTTGGGTGAGGTGTCGCAGGACAGGGACGGACACGTTTTCATCGCTCATTTCCCAATTTTTCCCAATAAGAAGAAATTCAATATAGACTTAAACGCTATTTGTGCTTAGCCTTGCTGTCAACGGGTGGTCGAAAAGAACCATCAATAACAACAATTCAGGGCGGAACCGGTAGGGGATTTCCCGATTTTTCCGTAACCACAACATCTTTGGCGTGCCCATTGCTCGCTAATATTGCCTCTATCCGGGGGCTGAAACAGGAGAAGAAAGATGAAAATAGTT
>JAZGFF010000077.1:0-3711 GCA_036479095.1 Rhizobiaceae bacterium
CGATAAGAAAGTGAAGATTGTTATCAACTCTGGCGGGCAAGACCATCGCTGGTTGGGTAATGGATTTTGGAAATCCCAAGGGGCTCAAATCATTGCATCTGAAGCGGCTGTTGAAGACCAGAAAGAGCGGGGTGGGCTGATGATGACTATGCTCGACAACCTGCTCGGGAAAGCTTTGGAAGGTACTGAGCCCGTATATGCCGACACAACTTTTGAAGAGAAACACTCCTTTATGCTTGGTGGTTTGACCTTTGAAATCACCTTTGCTGGCCAGGCTCATACACCCGGTGATGTGTTCATTTGGGTGCCTGAGAAGAAGACTGTGTTCACCGGTGACATTGTCTACACAGAACGTATTTTGGGTGTAGGTTCCCAATCCAATTCTGGTACGTGGATTGAGGTATTCAACGAGATGGCAAAGCTGAATGCCACCCATGTTGTCCCCGGCCACGGTAAGGCGACTGACATGGCGAAGGCTAGGGCTGATACATTGGATTACCTGGTTCATCTGCGCAAAGTAATGACGGCTTACATGGAAGATGGTGGTGAGATTATTAAGTCTGTCGATGTCGATCAATCCAAGTTCAAATATCTGGAGGAGTTCTCCGGCTTAGCCAAGCGCAATGCCCAGCAGGTGTTTTCGGAATTGGAATTTGAGTGACATCGATCGTGAGGGCGACTCGACAAATCTTGTTGGTATTTAGGGCGCACTAGCATTAGCAACCAATCGTTCCATGTGCTACGCGGGTTGTAACGCGTTTTCATCAGCATTTTACCCCATGAGTGAAGAAGAGATTATTCCAGACATTTCGGCTGAGATAGCCGAGACAATCTACACCGAAGATGGTGTGGTGCTGGAAACGCTTGTCGAGACGATCGAGAAGGCGATTGAGAACAACGACGCGGTTGCCATTCGTGAAACCCTCAGCGATCTGCATGAATCTGAAGTTGGGGATATCCTTGAAGCTGTTGATGAGACGAGCCGAAATAAGCTTGTCGAGTTGGCCGGCGATGATTTTGATTTTGCCTCGCTGACCGAAGTTGATGAGGCAATCCGTGTCGACATCATAGCGAACTTGCCCAATGACAAGGTCGCCGTGGCGGTGCGGGAGTTGGATTCCGATGATGCGGTTTTCATTCTCGAAGATTTGGAGAGCGAGGAACGGGAAGATATTCTTTCGCAAATTCCGTTTCAAGAACGTGTTCGTCTTCGCCGCTCGCTTGAATACCCTGAGGCGACGGCAGGGCGGCGTATGCAAACAGAATTTATCGCAGTGCCGCCTTTTTGGACGGTGGGACAGGCGCTTGATTACATCCGTGCGGATGAGGATTTGCCAGAGCGGTTCACCGAAATATTCACCATTGATCACCGCTTCAAACTTGCCGGGGTGTTGGCGCTTGATACTTTGGTACGGGCCGAAAGGGAGGTGCTCATTGGTGATATTCATGACGTTAATGCGCATCCGATTCCTGCCGAAATTAATCAAGAAGAAGCGGCGCAAGTTTTTGAACAATATGATCTTCTTTCCGCGCCTGTGGTTGATGAAAATGAAAGGCTTGTGGGTGTTTTAACAATTGATGATGTTGTTGATGTCATTCAAGAGGAAGCGAACCAAGATATTAAACGGCTTGCTGGTGTGGGGGATGAAGAGCTTTCGGATGGTGTGTTCGATATTGCTCGCTCGCGGATTGCTTGGCTGTCTATTAACTTAGTCACTGCCATACTCGCCTCAATGGTGATTGCTATGTTTGATGCGACACTGGAACAAATGGTAGCGCTGGCTATCCTCATGCCGATCGTTGCTTCTATGGGTGGGAATGCGGGAACGCAAACCATGACGGTTACCGTTCGGGCATTGGCGACACGAGACCTTGATACCTATAATACCCGCCGCATCGTTCGTAAGGAATTGTTGGTTGGGTTGCTAAATGGTTGCGTGTTTGCAGTGATGATTGGGATTGTTTCTGCCTATTGGTTTAGTCTTCCTTCCTTGGGGGTGCTTATTGGTGTGGCAATGGTTGTGAATATGATTTTTGCTGCCGGATCGGGTATTTTAATACCGATTGCCCTCGATAGGTTAGATGCTGATCCTGCGATAGCGTCGGGTGTTTTTGTAACAACCGTAACCGATGTGATTGGATTTCTTGTTTTTCTTGGATTGGCCGCTTGGTGGTATGGGATATGATTTGTGGTTGATTGATCGTCACAGATGTTGATTTTAGATGCGAGTTATTGACTTTTACGTAAATCACCCATCTAACGGTAAGAGGACAATTTCTGGGGTGACTATGCGCGAATTTTATACAATTACAGAGCTAACGAAAGAGTTCGGTGTTTCGACACGAACCATCCGTTTTTATGAAGACGAAGGCTTGATCAAGCCGGTGCGACGAGGCCGTACACGGTTGTTTCGCCCTTCCGATCGGGTTTTGCTCAAACAAATCTTAAGGGGCAAGCGGTTAGGGTTTTCGATCGCTGAAATTCGTGAAATCATTGAAGTATATAAAGCGGCTCCTGGTGAAGAGGGACAAATTAAAATGATGATTGCTCGAATTAACGAAAAGCGAGCAGAGCTGGATCAAAAACGGCAAGATATCGATGATACAATGAGCGAGATGGATGAAGCCGAAGAGAATTGCATTGAGCGCTTAGCCGAACTCGGAGTTAGCCAGTAAACCTGAGCTGTTTGATTACGCCCATCGACGCACGAGCTTCTTATAGTCTTCCCAAGTATCGGGAAAATTGGCCGCGAGATGTCGCTCTTCTCGTTTGATCGCAAGTTCACTTAACAAAAAGAACAATAAAACCGCACCAATCAAAAACCAGCGACTGCCAAGGGCAAAACCGAAACCGGTGACCAACATGACGTTGGCTAAATAGATTGGGTTGCGTGAGTGTGCAAACGGGCCGCTCATCATCAATTGTGATGCAGCTTTATGGGGCATGATGTTTGCATTGTGCTTACGGAAAGTAAGAAAACTCCAGATATCAATAGCGATAGCAACGATGATCAGGCCATAGCCAGTATAACGCATAAAATTAGTCACTTTTTCCGGCTCCCAGCCCAAGGGTAGGGTCTGATCAAGGAAATAGCATGCGATCAGCATTCCTATCGTTAAGATTGGGGGTAGGGGATACTTGTTTGGTCGATCTTTTATTTCAGACATTGCAAATACTTTCGATTTGACCTTTTGGGCATGGTGCCTTTTGTGTGGGGTGGGTCAAGGGGTGAGAAAGGTTTCCCACTCAATTGGAGGGTTCTAGGTGCAGACAAACAAAAGCCCTCCCCACGGCCAGCGCCGCTAGAGTAATCATCAGACCTTGCCCCCAGATGGGGACGGTGGAGCCTATTGGCATCGCCAACAAAGCTTTTGATAAAATAACGGCGTTGCTTCAAAGCTCCACCCCGGCATTGTTTATCGTTCCACTTTCCATCCACACACCACTCACTGGCTAAGTTCTCGTTTAAAAGAACCCGTGAACACGGTCAGGCAGGCTGGCTTTTCAACCCTGCGGCACTGATCCTAAGTTCGCTCGATGGGCTGGCAAATACCAAAATGCCAAACCACCGAATCCGGACCCCATGAAATGACGTTGGTGATCGGCCACGTCCCCGTTCCATTAGGCGAGGGTATAATAGGGCGTTGGGAAATGGCGGGGATAAGTCTTTTGAAATATAATTGGTCACAAGTTTCTACCACCCCACCAGG
>JAZGFF010000078.1:0-7574 GCA_036479095.1 Rhizobiaceae bacterium
GCACTTGATGCAACCTGTTTGAGACTTTACATCTTGCTAGACAGCCAAAATGGATTCCACGAATTGCCCAAACATGCCTTAGAAGATTTCGACCTCAACCCACTTCAGGACCGTGCTGGGGCATTGGTTGAGGCAGCAATGAATGCTGGTGCTGATTCTGCAGATACGGTTGTTGCAGCGAGCCGCTCAACAGGCGTGGAAGTGCGCGAAGGTAAGATTGAAGAGACTGAGAGCGCCGAGAACAATGCTTTTTCACTGCGTGTCTTTATTGGAAATCGCGCAGCTTCCGTTTCCGCTAATCTCATGGGCGATCCATTTGAACTTGCTGAACGGGCGGTGGCGATGGCAAAAGTCGCGCCGCAAGACCCTAACGCGGGCTTAGCCAATAAAGAAGATTTAGCACAGAATTTCCCTGAGCTAGATTTGTTCGACCATACCGCCCCAAGCTTTGAAAACATGCTCGATCTAGCCAAAACCTGCGAGGAAGCATCCCTTGAAATTTCTGGGGTGACAAAATCTGGCGGAGCATCCTTTAGTCGTGGCTTAGGCGGCACTGTTCTAGCAACCAGCAACGGCTTTTTGGGTAGTTATCGTGCTAGTCGGTTTTCCCTTTCCGTTTCCGCTGTTGCGGGGGAAGGGGAGACAATGCAGCGCGATTACGATTACGACAGTATGAGATATCTGTCTGACTTACGCACGGCGCAAGATATTGGCAAAGAAGCAGGAGAGCGTGCCATTAAACGCCTCAACCCAAGACAGGTAAAAACTCAAACCACAACGGTAATCTTTGATCCTCGCGTTGCACGAGGTTTGGTCGGCCATCTTTCTGGTGCAATAAATGGCGCGTCAATCGCCCGAAAAACCTCTTTCCTTCAAGAAGATTTAGGCAAGCAGATATTCAGCGCGAAAGTGACGATCGTTGATGAGCCCCATGTTCTAAGAGGTGCTTCTTCGCGCCCATTTGATGCCGAGGGAGTGGCATGTAATTCTCTACAACTAGTCGATAAAGGCATTCTCAATACCTGGCTATTGGATACGGGCACAGCCAAAGAGTTAGGACTAACTACCAATGGGCGCGCCAATCGTGCAGGCAGTGGAACCTCTCCTGGATCGACAAACTTGACGATGTTGGCAGGGAAGCGCTCCCCTGGTGAGATGATTGCAGACTTGCCTAACGGGTTTTATGTAACCGAGCTGATTGGCCATGGGGTGAACTTGCTCACGGGAGATTACTCAAGAGGAGCCAGTGGGTTCTGGATTGAAAATGGTGTGCTTACCTACTCAGTCAGTGAGGTGACAATAGCAGGGAAACTTCGTGATATGTTTGAACGATTGGAGCCGGCAAACGATTTAGAGCGACGATTTGGAACCAATGCGCCGACAATCGCAATTGAAGGTATGACCATTGCTGGAAAATAACCTCCTAAAAGAAGATCATCTTTTGCTACAAACACTGGCTTCTAAAGCGGGTGTGATAGCCATGAAATGGTTTCAAAAAGATCCACAAGTATGGATGAAAGAGGGAGATTCTCCGGTTTCAGAGGCCGACTATGCAGTTGATAATTTTTTGAAAGAGAATTTGCTGGCTGCACGGCCCGATTATGGTTGGCTTTCTGAAGAAACTGATGATGATCAAAGCCGTTTGAAATCCAAACGCACCTTTGTTGTCGATCCCATCGATGGAACACGCGGTTTTATTGGCGGCATGGAACAGTGGTGCATCAGTATCGCCATTGTTGAAGATCATCGCCCGATTGTTGGAATTTTAGAATGCCCAGCCTTGAAACAGACAATTGTCGCCATGGCAGGGCAGGGAGCGACCCTTAATGGTAAGAAAATTTCCGCAAACCCCATAAGCGAGACGCAAGTGATACGGGTAACTGGCCCCAAAAGTTTTCAAACGGCATCATTAAAACATTCAAACCAAACGGTTGAAAAATCCGCATTCATTCCTTCTCTCGCATACAGAATTGCCCTAGTGGCAATGGGAAAAATAGACCTCACTTTAGCTCGTTCCAGCGCTAAAGATTGGGATTTGGCTGCCGCCGATTTAATCGCCGTGGAAGCGGGTGCGATGCTCACAGATATAGATGGAAAATTGATTTCCTATAATCGTCAGGATGTCCGCCAAGGTGCCCTTGTCGCATGTCACACAAATAATCACACAGAAATGCTTGATCTCGCGCGCCAAGCCATGAATAAGCATCCTTAAAATAGAGAAGCCGGAGTTTGGTGTAATGAATGAGAAAAAAGAAGAGAAGCAATTACTGCATTTGGTATTTGGTGGAGAATTAGAAAACCTAGACGGTGTGACTTTTCGCGATTTGGATGGGTTAGATATTGTGGGTATATACCCGAACTATGCAACAGCCGCTCAAGCATGGCGCGCTAAGGCACAATCGACGGTTGATAATGCCCATATGCGGTATTTCATCGTCCACATGCATAGATTTCTTGAACCAGATAATGGTTGATCACTGAACTAGAAATTGCCAGATTCAATGACCATACTGAATGATAGTATTCTGCATAAAATGAGAGAAACCCAGTGAGCGACGTTTGGGCACAAACCACATTAAGATTATACCGAGGCATTGGGACGTTGCTTTATCCTTTCACGGGGCCGTTTCTACGCTCCCGAGCACGAAAAGGTAAAGAGGACCCAGAACGTCGCGGTGAGCGTTATGGCTATGCAAGTTATGATAGACCAGATGGTCCCCTTGTCTGGCTTCATGCCGCTAGTGTAGGCGAGTCTTTGGCCATCATGCCAATGATAAAGCGGATGGAATCTTTTGGTATCAATTTGGTTTTAACGACCGGAACCGTCACATCAGCGACGATAGCTGATGATCGATTGTCAGATCGAACGATCCACCAATACGTACCCATGGATATGAAGCGCGCCATTTCGCGTTTTTTGGATCATTGGAAACCAGACCTAGCGATATTTGCAGAATCAGAAATCTGGCCCACAACAATTTCAGAGTTGGCCAACAGAAATGTCCCCCAAATATTAGTCAATGCTCGTATGTCTGATCGCTCGAATAAACGTTGGTTAAAGAGACCGGCTCTAGCCCAAGCTATTTTTGGCCAGTTATCGCAAGTGATAGCCCAATCTGAGCTCGATGGAGAACGTTTCCGACTTTTAGGTGCGCCTTGGGTGACAGTTGCAGGTAATTTGAAGATCGATGTCGGGGAGCCACCAGCTTCGCCCGCTGCGGTACAAGCTTTTCGATCTATGATTGATCATCGACCAACATGGTTGGCGATTAGCACCCATAAGGGCGAGGAAGAGAGCGTCGCCCAGGTACATAAAATGTTGGAAGAACATATCCCCAACATCCTCACGATCCTCGTTCCTCGGCATCCGGACAGATCGGAAGAAATATTGAAGGACTTGGAAAAGTTCCAGCTCAATATCGTTAGTCGATCATCTGGACACCCAATTACGGCAGACACTAGTATTTTCTTAGGAGATTCAATTGGCGAAATGGGGCTTTATTTGCGGCTGTCTGATATTTCATTCATGGGAAAAAGTTTGAAATCTGAAGGAGGGCAAAATCCAATCGAACCTGCGATGATGCAGACGGCCATTCTTTCGGGTCGATATGTGCAAAACTTTAGAGAGACATACCAAAATTTACTCGATGCCGGTGGTGCACGGCTAGTTCGTGATGAACAAATGCTTGCTGGCCATGTTTTGCATCTGCTGCGAAATCAGCAAGACCTGACTTCCATGCAAAATGCCGCTAAGCAAACTGTAGAAAAAATGACAGGTGCATTAGAGCGGTCAATTTCTGTTCTTGATCCCTACATCATGCCTTTAAGAGTGAAAGCAGGGCTTGATCGAAGAATGCAGCGAGAGGCAGCAGAGCGGTCCAATTCTCAAGGCGATATAGGATAACACGTTGAGTGAAGCTCCTCCTTTTTGGTTTCAAAAACCTGGGCTTGCTGCTTGGGCGCTATCTCCTGTTGGCATGCTTTATGGCGCTGTTACAGCTCGCCGGATGATGCAAGATAGCGGTGTAATTTCAACCATTCCTGTTTTGTGCATTGGCAACTTTATCACTGGTGGTGCAGGAAAAACACCAACGGCCATAGCGATCGCTAAAATTGCCAGAGACCTTGGTTTGCGCCCCGGTTTTTTATCCCGCGGTTATGGTGGCAGCATAACCAAACCCACTGTTGTAGATATTAAAACGCACAATGCCAAAGATGTCGGCGATGAGCCCTTAATTCTTGGGCTCTATGGAATTACCGTTGTTTCTGCTGATCGTCCAGCAGGTGCTTCGATACTTGCTGAACAAGGCATCGATATAATCATCATGGATGATGGATTTCAAAACCCATCCCTCCATAAGGATTATAGTCTAGCCGTGGTTGATGCGACGAGGGGAATCGGGAATGGTTTTTGTATGCCTGCAGGGCCATTGCGTGCCCCCCTCAAACCGCAATTAGCGCAGGCCAATGCCATCTTACTGATTGGAAAATCAAAAGCTGGTACGAATGTTGTGCGCCGGGCAGCTAAAATGGCCAAGCCAATTTTGGAAGCTCAAATCGTAGCCAGGCATCAAAAGCAATGGCAAGAAGAGCGAGTTTTGGCCTATGCGGGTATAGCTGATCCGAATAAATTCTATCGCAGTTTGGAATCGGTTGGTGCAGTTGTTGTGGAGACAAGAAATTTTCACGATCACCACCCTTTTTCTACCGAGGAGTGCCAAGAACTATTAGCCCAAGCGAATTCACAAGATTTAACCTTGGTAACAACTGAAAAAGATTCAGTTCGCTTGATACGTAGCGGTGATATTCAGCAAGAATTAAGGGCTGCCAGTAAAGTTTTGACGGTTGATTTACATTTTGAAAATAAAAAAATGGTCGAAGTTATCATTCGCGATACACTCAAACGAGCTGCTGAGTATCGTTTGAGTAAAAAATCTTAGAGAAGATTACCGCACTGTTTTTCAGCTTCCAATGAGGCTGCTGCATCAATGTAAGCTTCTTGCCGCTCCCAACTCCAATACTTCAGTTCATCTAACGGAATTACTTTGCCCGTGATTGCACAGTTCACGTGATTGCCGGGAGTCAGAACTTGGTAGTCAGATTCCAAATATCGCAACTTGGCAACTTGTAAATTAGAACTATCGGGACGATTTAGCATGGCTATCTTCTATCATAACTTTATTTTCCGTCCAGCCCTTCGTGCTAACGACGCCCGAATAGCTTTTCTATGTCTGTGAGCTTCAATTCGATATAGGTAGGTCGACCATGGTTACATTGGCCTGAATTGGGGGTTGCTTCCATATCGCGCAGCAATTGATTCATTTCTTGTGGAAGTAACCGGCGCCCCGAACGAACAGAGCCATGACAAGCCATTGTTGCAGCCACGTAATCAATCTTTTCACCCACGAGATTGGCTGAACCCCATTCTGAGATTTCATCCACAAGGTCATGGAGTAACGCTTTACAATCCACGGACCCAAGCAGGGCAGGGGTTTCGCGAACGGCAACCGCCCCTGGGCCAAAGGATTCAATCGTTAGGCCGAGCTTCTTAAAATCCTCTTGATGCTCCATCAAACGGTTTGCGTCTTCCTCCGCCATCTCAACCACATCGGGGATTAGGAGTAACTGTCCTGTTACCCCATTGTTGGCAATTTGCTCTTTCATTCTTTCGTAAACAAGCCGTTCATGGGCAGCATGTTGATCAACAATGATTAGGCCATCTTCAGTTTGAGCAACGATGTAATTTTCGTGGATTTGTGCCCTTGCAGCCCCCATCGGTAAGGATAGGTTCTCGCCCTCCATGGCTCCATCAAATCGGACATCAGCCGATGGCGCCTGTGTTACCTCGAAACCCGCTTGGCTAGTCTCACCAAATCCTGTGGCTGTATGTGGAATATCAGCTCGATTAGGAGATTGCCGCCAATCGTAATTTAGATTTTTTACCGGTGTTCTAGATTGATAATCGGTTGGCCTGATCGCCTGTTCGCCAGGACCGTTAGGTTTGTACTCCGGTCTAAATGTTGAGAGCATATCGGTGGCACCCTCCGTTGAGGCTCGGTGCCCTGCAGCAGAGATTGCCTGTCTTAATGCTCCTACGATCAGCCCTCGCACCAAGCCAGCATCGCGAAATCGCACCTCGGCTTTGGCCGGGTGAACATTCACATCAACCTGAGAAGGGTCAATGGTAATGAACAGAGCCAATACCGGATGGCGTGAGCGAGACAAAAAATCCATATAGGCGCCGCGCACAGCGCCTGACAACTGCTTGTCCTTCACTGGACGGCCATTTACGTAAATAAATTGGTGCATCGCATTGCCACGGTTGAAGGTGGGCAGTGCCGCAAACCCATTTAACATTACACCTTCGCGCTCCGCATCAATCTCTAAAGCATTGGCCGTAAATTCGTCCCCCAGTACTTGTTCAATTCGAGCCAAACCACTGTCATCTTCGGGAGCAGATGGATATTCAACCGATTGGCGATCGCTTCCAGAAACTGAAAAATGAATGTGCGGGTGCCCCAAAACAGTTCGCTTGATCACATCCGTTATAGCGTTTGTCTCGGCCCTATCTGTTTTTAAAAATTTCAAACGCGCCGGGGTTGCATAAAATAGATCGGTTACTTCAACGATGGTTCCAACTGAAAGAGCAGCTGGTACGATTTTATGGACGCTACCGCCTTCCACAAATATCTCCCACCCATTCTCACTCTGGATTTGGCGGCTACGAATTTTCAAGCGCGCCACAGAACCAATTGAGGGTAGGGCTTCGCCGCGAAACCCTAAGGTGCGAATGTCGGTTAAATCATCCCTCAGTTTGGAGGTGCAATGACGCTCAACTGCAAGTTCCAAATCTGATTTGCTCATACCCATGCCATTATCAGTGATGCGTATCAGGTTCTTTCCACCTTTGGCCGTGATAATCTCTATACGCGATGCACCCGCATCAATCGCGTTGTCGAGTAATTCACGCACCACACTAGCTGGCCGCTCGATGACTTCACCGGCGGCTATTTGGTTTACAATATTATCGGCGAGGCGATGAACGGCCATGAGGTCACGAATGCTTAAGTGAGAATCGAAATGAAATACAAACACCACCATGCCCTGATTCGTGGAGCCGATAAAGGACGACAGGTTTTGTTACTCGTGAATATTGAATTTTTTTGAATGAACCAACCATAAAGCGATAACGCACGATGCTGTCATGACGGTCATTACCCACGACCATGTCTGGACGTCCCCCTTAATAAAATCAAATGATCCAGCAATAAACAACGCCCCTAGGCCATTCGTGACGGCTCCAAAAAATGCGGAAGCCATACCTGCTAAATTGGGGTGCGGATCGAGGGTGAGCGCAGCTGTATTTGAGACAACTACAAGAAATGATGTATTGAATAAAAACATTAGAGCCGTAAAATTATACGCATCTAGGATGCCTTGCATTGATAGGGCCGCGACTGAAGCTGAGGCAATGAGTAGGATTAGGCTTGAGAGCTTCAGCATAGCCAGCACACCAACACGCGGCAACAAGGTGCGATTGAGAATTTGCCCAATAATGATTCCAAGACCCGTAA
>JAZGFF010000079.1:0-6809 GCA_036479095.1 Rhizobiaceae bacterium
TGGCTTAAGGCCAATCAACAAAAAACTATAGGACAAATATCAATGGTTATTTCTTCCAAGCCTCAAGCCGGTCACCTCGATCGAATGCTGACTATGGAACTGGCGCGAGTGGTGGAAGCTGCTGCAGTTGCCGCCGCCTATGAGCGCGGAAAAGGCGATGAAATGGTTGCCGATCAAGTGGCGGTTGATGCCATGCGTACGGAATTGAATAACCTACCAATTTCGGGACGTATTGTAATTGGGGAAGGGGAGCGTGATGAAGCTCCAATGCTTTTTATTGGTGAAGAGGTAGGCTTGGGTGGCCCTGAGGTCGATATCGCCCTTGATCCACTTGAAGGCACCACGATTTGCGCAAAAAACCAACCAAATTCATTGGCTGTGATTGCAATCGCCGAGCGCGGTAAACTGCTTTATGCGCCAGATGTTTACATGAATAAGATTGCAATCGGGCCCGGATATCCTAAAGGAACGATCAACATTGATGCCAGTCCAATTGAAAACCTTGAGGCCGTTGCCAAGGCCAAGGGCTGTAAGATTTCTGAAGTTTCGACCTGCATCATGGATCGTACACGCCATGCAAAATTGATTGAAGAAGTTCGCTCAACCGGAGCCGCTATTCGTTTGATCGGTGATGGGGATGTGGCTGGTATTATTCATACCACCGATCCAGAAGTCACAGGTATCGATCTCTATATGGGAATTGGCGGCGCACCAGAGGGAGTGTTGGCTGCTGCGGCACTTCGTTGTACCGGTGGGCAAATGCAGGGTCGGTTGATATTAGACACCGATGAGAAAATTGCTCGCGCTGCTAAAATGGGGGTCAGCGATCCTGAAAAAGCCTATACAATGGAAGAAATGGCACAAGGGGATGTTCTCTTCGCCGCAACGGGTGTCACCGACGGAAATATGCTGAAAGGCGTGCGCTTTGCAAAGGATGGTATCCATACCCATACGGTGGTAATGCGTAGTTCAACCGGAACCGTTCGTTGGGTTGAAGCAAAACATGCAGATATGGGTAAGTTTTAATCACGAAATTTTTTAGCGCCAAGGCCGAGCGCGGGGATAAATTTTATTAGAAAATAAAATTTTGATTCAATGCCCACCCAGAATTAAGACGATGGGGAGGTGAAAATTCCTCCCCAAATCGTCACCCTCGTATGCGCGCTTCGGGGTTCCAGCATATGCAGGCTTGCCCCTAGGTTGTTGAAATTTTATTTATAGACAAGTTCGTGAATGACGGTTGAGAGAATTATTTTCAACAACCTTATCCCCGTCGGTCCCTTTTCTCCCATACTGCCAGCGCCTAATGAAACGGGGACGTGGCCGATCACCAACGTCATTTCATTGGGTCCGGATTCGGTGGTTTGGCATTTTGGTATTTGTCAGCCCATCGAGCGAACTTAGGATCAGTGCCGCAGGGTTGAAAAGCCAGCCTGCCTGACCGTGTTCACGGGTTCTTTTAAACGAGAACTTAGCCAGTGAGTGGTGGGTGAATGGAAAGTGGAACGATAAACAATGCCGGGGCAGAGCCTGTGGGTGACGCTGTTATTTTATTTAAAGCTTTGTTGGCGGTGCCAATGGGCTCTGCCGTCCCCAACTGGGGGCAGATTGATGTTTACTCTAGCGAATTTTCATTTGGAAAGTCGTCGGAGGGCTTTGGCTTGTGGTCCCCCCATTTAACCATGGCCGTGGAGGAGGGCATCAATTGCATGGGCCATGACTTTGGCTGATTGCACCATGTCGTCGATACCGACATATTCATCGGCCATGTGGGCGAGGTCGAGAATGCCGGGCCCGTAGGCAATACAATCGTGAAGATGGCCAATACGGGCGATGTGTTTTTGATCATAGGTGCCGGGTGAAATAACGTAATCTGGCTCCTTACCCAAAACTGCGCGGATACCTGCGGAGACGGCTTGCACAACCGGGGCGTCCTTTTCTGTCATGGTCGGGAGCACTTCCATGAGATCGCGGATGGTGTATTCAAAATTTTCGCGATCAGATTTAAGGCCTTCTAATATGTCGATCACTTCATCTTTGACAGTTTTCAAGTCTTCTTCGATCAAGAAACGGCGATCAAGGATCATGCGGCAGCTGGTGGGTACATTGGGGCTGGGTAACCCCGCAAAATTCTCGGCCTCGCCGCCATGGATGGAGTTTAGATTTAAGGTGGATTGCTTTGCTCCTTCAGGAACCACAGGCATTTTCGTGCGTTTTTCAGCCAGTTGGGGGTAGAGGTAATTCTCAAAAGCATTCAACACCGATCCCATATGGCGAACGGCACTATCTCCTAAAAATGGCATGGAGCCATGGGCTTGGGTGCCAAATGTTTCAATCTCGGCCCACCAGACGCCGCGATGGCCAAGGCAAACTCGGTCTTTGTTCAAGGGTTCTGGGATGATCACATGGTCAACCCGTGGTTTGGAAAATAAACCTTTGCTGGCCAGATAGGCAACGCCGCCAAAACCGCCACTCTCTTCATCAACGGTGCCTGAAATCTCAAGGGCACCAGCAAATTTTGGATTGGCTTCGATGTAGGCCTCAACAGCAATGACGGAAGCAGCCAAGCCGCCTTTCATATCGCACGCGCCACGGCCATAAATTTTACCGTCGCGAATTTCACCGCCGAAGGGATCAACCGTCCATTGATCATCGACCTCGACCACATCTATGTGCGAGTTAAAGTGAACAACCGGGCCGGGGCGTGCGCCTTCATATCGGGCAATAACGTTTACACGGGGGTAGACGTCCGTATCGCCAGGGGTGTCGTGGGCACGAAAATATTCGACCTGGAAGCCACGGGCTTTCAATCGATTGCCTAAAAGCTCAGCACAGGGAGTATAGGCATCACCGGGGGGATTGATGGTTGGAATGCGGATCAGATCTTGTGTGAAGGACACAAGATCTTGAACCTTATCATCAATACGTCTGTTAATTTCTTGGAGCACTGACATCCTCTCAATCGATTCTAACCTAATCTTTTCACTGAAACGTGATCGGAGCAATGGCTAGTCAGCAGTGTATTTGTTTGCCTATATTGGCTCCGGGGTAAGTTGGCTGGGATGTTTTGCGTAAGGGACTGTGCTGGGTTGCACGGTATTAATCTAAAATTTACGTAAAATTCAAGTATCCAGCCGAGGTTAGGAAAGATTTACTTCTAACTAAGGGCTAGGTGTTATTTAGGTATATTCAACAGGTCGAAACGCACTTGTTGCGGCCTTTAGAAGACGGGGCAGTTAGAAACACAAACTGGAGGGTATTCTATGAAAAAGTTACTCATATTCATGACCTTTATTGTAGGTCTTATATCAGCGCCCGTAATGGCAGCTGAAATTTCAAAAGGGGTTGAGATAAACGTTACATCTCAAACCAATGCCTATACGGGCAAAAAAGATAAAGCCTATTGGACGCGGGTTTGGTATCGCAAACAAGCTGCTAGAGGTATTTATTATAAAAACCGCCATTTCGGTAAAAAGAAATATAGCAGTAAAAAACGGCTATCTAAAAAGCGGTACAACAGAAAAAGACGCTCTCGCGTTGCTAAATATTCGCCTAGAAAACGTAAATACTCGCGTAGCGGTATTGTTGCGAAGGTGAATCTTTCTACACAACGTATGCACGTTTATAAAAATGGTGTGCACCAATATACTTGGAAGGTTTCTTCTGGCCGCAAGGGCTATAGAACACCGACCGGTACTTGGCGCGTTGGTCATATGACCAAAATGCATTATTCGCGTAAGTATAATAACTCGCCAATGCCCTATTCTATGTTCTACAAAGGTGGCTATGCCATTCACGGAACTGGGGCAGTGAGCCGTTTAGGGCGCCCAGCTTCCCATGGTTGTGTTCGTTTGCAAACTGGCAACGCAGCCAAGCTTTTCTCCCTAATGCGTAAACATGGCCGTGGCCGTGTTGTTGTCAGCTACTAAGCCGACTAACTTAAATTACAAAAAGCCCGCTTCAAAAGAGGCGGGCTTTTTTGTTATGCCCGCCTGAATAAACATCAGCTATACTGGCACTATTGAAATTCTCGATTGGTACCGTTTGATCTCTGTTCAAGCCTAAAGGTTTGTGATCAGGTGTAAGTAGTCAATCAATTTTATTGTTTTGTATGGAGGCCACCCATGAACCTACACATTCGAGAAAACGATATCAGTCACGTAGTAGCGGCAGACAAAGCGCACATTTGGCATCACCTCACCCAACACACTAAATTTGATGCGGCAGACCCACTCGTGGTGGTTGAAGGTAAGGGCATGAAAGTCTGGAATCAGGATGGCAAAGAATATCTTGATGCTATGTCTGGTGCGGTTTGGACGGTCAATGTTGGATATGGTCGTGAAACGATTGCTGATGCTGTGCGCGACCAGCTTTTGAAAATGAATTATTTTGCTGGTTCAATGGGAACAGTTCCGGGGGCGTTATTTGCCGAAAAGTTAATTCAGAAAATGCCTGGTCTGAGCCGGGTTTATTATTCAAACTCCGGTTCGGAAGCGAATGAGAAAGCCTATAAAATTGTCCGCCAGATTGCGCACAACAAATACGGTGGCAAAAAGAATAAGATATTATATCGCGCCCGTGATTATCACGGAACTACGATCACGGCTCTATCTTCGGGTGGCCAAGATGAGCGTAAGGCGCAATACGGACCTTTTACTCCTGGTTTTGTTGAAGTCCCCCATTGTCTCGAATACCGTTCCCAATGGGGCGAGGTCAACGATTATGGGCTACGGGCTGCAAATGCTATCGAAGAAGTTATTTTGCGCGAAGGTGCAGATACTGTTGGCGGCCTTATTCTTGAGCCTATTACCGCTGGGGGCGGGGTGATCACGCCGCCTGAAGGGTATTGGCCTCGCGTTCAAGAGATATGTGATCAATACGATATCTTGCTGATCATCGATGAAGTTGTGTGTGGTATGGGGCGTACGGGGACTTGGTTCGGTTATCAGCATTACGGTGTAAAACCAGACATGGTAACGATGGCCAAAGGTGTTGCCTCCGGTTACGCAGCTATTTCATGCACAGTGACCACTGAAGAAGTCTTTCAGATGTTCAAAGCTGATCCAGATGATCCGATGAGCTATTTCCGCGATATTTCCACCTTCGGTGGTTGTACGGCAGGTCCTGCTGCAGCGCTTGAAAACATGCGCATTCTCGAAGATGAAAAACTCTTGGAAAATACTGTCGTTATGGGCGAGTACCTGCTTGAAAAACTCGAAGGGTTGAAATCTAAACATAAAATCATCGGTGATGTACGCGGTAAAGGTTTGTTCCTAGGGGCGGAACTGGTGGTTGATCGGGAGACAAAAGAGCCCGTGCATGAGAGTGTCAGCGCGGCTATTGTTGCTGAGTGTTTTCAAAAAGATGCGGTGATTATTGGTGCAACTAACCGCTCAATTTCCGGGTTCAACAACACATTATGTTTGAGCCCTTCCTTGATCGCAACGAAGGATATTTTGGACGAGGTCGTTGAGAGTATTGATGGCGCAATCACGCGGGTGACGGCTGCTTAATCGGTGAATTTTTATGGTACCAAATTGACAAGTTAAAATAAGTCCAGCAAATGAAATAAGGGACTTCATTTTATTTGATTGGCGACATCATGCGCGATTTTCTTGTTTCGCTCGATCGTAACTCCGTTAAGAGTTTGCAATCGCAATTGCGAGAAGCCTTAGTCTCTGCAATTTTAGCGGGGCACTTGCGGCCAGGGGAAAAACTACCCTCAACACGTCATTTGTCTCATCAATTGGGCATATCTCGCAATACAACCGTGCTGGTCTATCAAGGGCTTATTGATGATGGATATTTACGAACCTATGAACGTTCTGGCTACTACATCAATGAAACTGTGCTTGAAATGGGGGTGCATAGTTCAGCAGAATCGCATTCACAAATTGGGCTGATTGATGGGGCGCGGGAGGTTGATTGGGAAAGCCGGTTCACCAAAAAACCTGCCCGGCAAATCAATATACGCAAGGCTCCTAATTGGAGGGAATTGCCCTATCCATTTATTTATGGGCAGCCGGATCGCTCGTTATTTCCAATCACGGATTGGCGTGATTGTGTTTATAAAGCAATGGGTAAAAGGTGGTTGGATGAGTGGAGCCAGGATACGGCAGACAATGATGACCCGATGCTTGTCGAGCAAATCCGCACCCGAATATTACCACGCCGTGGGATATTGGCGGGGGAAAAACAGATATTGGTGACGCTCGGGGCTCAACACTCGCTTTATATGCTGGCGAGTTTGTTGGTGGGGGAAAAGACCAAAGTGGCCTTGGAAGAGCCTGGATATCCCGATGCACGCAATATATTTGCTTTGAGAACGAAGGGGATTATTCCCATACAAGTGGATGCTGAAGGCTTGCCAATTGGCGATGAACTGAATGGAATTGATTTACTTTATACAACGCCTAGCCATCAGTTCCCAACTACCGTGACGATGCCAGCGCAAAGACGCAGAGCGCTGTTAGACAAAGCTAGGGAAGAAAATTTCGTCGTTATCGAGGATGATTATGAGCTGGAAACTAATTACATCGATAAACCCTTGCCGGCTCTTAAATCTTTCGACCAAGAAGGTCGGGTGATCTACGTGGGTTCATTCTCTAAAACATTATTCCCAGGATTGCGGTTGGGATTTGTGGTTGCGTCTGAAAAATTAATTGACGAAATGCGGGCGTTAAGAAGGTTGATGGTACGTCATCCTCCCACAAACAATCAGCGCAGTAGCGCCTTTTTCTTATCGCTCGGATATTACGATGTGTTCGTGCGAAAGCTCAACAGAGCATACCGAGAACGCTGGAATGCTA